>JBBRJC010000159.1:0-7909 GCA_038220135.1 Bryobacterales bacterium
AAGGCGGAAGACGAATCATACCGCTTGTATGACCTCGGCCTTGTTCATGAAGCCATGTCTTACGAAGCAAAATCCTACAAAGAACAACGGACGAATCTTTTTCAAGCGCAGAGTTATTATGACAAGGCGATGGAGTCGAACCGTAAAGAGAAGTACTTCGTTCAAACGGTAGCTCGCCTGCGCGATTCGATTGCCCGTTACAAGACGCTGGACGATCAGCAAAAGCAAGACGGAAAACCAACTGGCGCACCAGCGGCGTCCAAACCGGTGGCACGTAGTGGAGTTCCTGCGGGTAGGCAAAAATCGAATACTGCGGCCGACATCATTCGGCTGCATAAAGCAGGCATTTCCAAGGATCAAATCTTAGAGATCATTCAAAGCGCTCCGCTGGACTTCAACCCGGTGGATGTTCAAACAGTCTTGGCTATCAAGGATGCCAACCTTCCTATTGACGTTCAAAACGCAATGCGCAAGAAAGTTGGAGCCGCTGCCTTAAGACCCGCCTCACGGCCAACCACGCCTCCACCAGCAGCAAAGAAACAAGGCGTCAAATGACGTCAGGAGAGTAGTGCGATCATGACACGGCGGCAGTGGCTTGCAATAACCGCGTCAGCTGCGACGGCAAATGCACAGGATGGTTTGAATACGCACGGCGCGGCTCGAGACCTGCTTTATCAGGCTTTGGAACAACTTTCGACGCGCGCCAAACCCACTGAGGTACGAGATGCCATCAGTCTGATTCGCGGTGCACTGGATCAATATCCTGGTTTTGGCGATGCTTACTACTTCCGCCATCTTTGCCTGAAGCGTCTGAATCAGGATGCGGCGCAGCAGACCCGGGATCTGAGAGATGCTCGAAAGTATGAATCCGAAGCGCTGCGCGAGGGCTTGGATCCCTTTACGTTGGCTGTTCCCAAGATCGACGTTGATCTGACAATAGTGGCGCAAAAATGGGCGCTGGTTGTTGGCATCAGCCAATTCAAGAAACCCAATGGCGCTACCCCTCTTCAATATGCTGCTGCCGATGCCACGGTTTTTGCCGAATTGCTTCGCGACCCTAAGATTGGGCGCTTTCCGCCGCAGCAAGTTTTCTTGTTGGTTAATGAGGCAGCAACCACAGCCAACATCAAGGCGCGGCTGAATACGATTGCCCGGAAGGCAGGCAGCCGGGACATGGTGGTGGTGTATATTGCAACACACGGAACTCCTCGTGAACAAGACCTGCGTGAAATCAGCTTCCTCTACACGCACGATACAGATACCTCCAGCAGGGATGCCATTTTTGGAAGCGCGCTATCTATGGTTGACGTATCACTCATTCTTGTAAATCGCTGCCTGGCGCAGAGGACGGTGAGTATTTTTGACACCTGCCATAGCGGAGCAGCCAATCCTGGGCTGGGGCTCTCCAAAGCAGACATGAACCGGTTTACAGATGGAGCGGGGCGCTATGTTCTAAGTTCGTGCGGAGCGGATCAATATGCCTATGAGGCCGACGGGCACGGGTATTTTACAGCGTCGCTAGTGGGGAAGTTGCGGGCGGCAAAAGGCTGCGTCAAGATCAATGATTTGTTTCAAAGCGTGCAAGCTGAAGTGAGCTCAACCGTGCGGAGGAAGCACGGCAAGCTGCAAACGCCGGTGATGCTGAAAAGCGATAGCGCCGCCGAAATTATCCTGGGCATTGCACCTGGGCGCCCGGTTGAAACCTGCCTGAGTTAATCGGTGTGCCCTTTTTCGTGTTCTTCTAACTTGGGATTCTCGACATTCACTTCGGCGAGGAAAACCACGGCCATCGCCACAGCCAGCCCACTCCAACTAAGCCAAAGAACGTGGGTATACATGAGCAGAGCGCTCAACAGCAGAAGCCCCAACGATGCCAGGCATATGTGGACGAATTTTCCGCGAACAGTGCGGGCTGGCCAAATGGTTTCCACGCCAAGCAGCAAAAGCCCCAACATCACATCCATTACGAATAACCATTTGCGGGGCACTTCATGCAAAAAGCTTCCCGAAATTTCAGCTTGCACGGCAGCGGCATTCAAGGCGATGCCGGAAATCTCCCCGGCGGAAGATAGGTGGTCATCCTTGTGCTGGAAGGTGCCGCCGATCAAAACAATTTTCCCGCTCAACAAGCTCCTGCCATTTTCCTTTTCGAAAGGCAGCCGTGGACCAAGCCCGGTTGTGGACGCTTCAACTTCATGGCTCTCATGCTCTGCTGCGGGGCAATTTGGCATTAGGCTCCGCGCCGGTATCCAGCGGGCTTTTTTGCGAAGGGCAAGAAATACCAACTCCTCATCCTCTTCCGCTGCTCCTTCATGATGCTTGTACGTGTTGGCTAGTTTGTGCGCAAGAGTCTGCGTGTTGGGTTCGGACTCAAGCCGAAATGTCCGGGGAAAGCGTCTGACGCGGCTATCGCCTTCCTGAGGAAAAACAGGCGGCGCCCATTGCAAACCGGGCGGCAATGCCTTCACATTGAATCCAAGAACTCTGGATGCAACATAGACGGCCGATTCGCCATCTTGCTTGATTAAACCGGCGGCCCAAATCACCGGCGTCGTGTCCTTCTCCATGCCGAATTGGGAACCCAGGTAGAGTTGGGCGTAGCGGCTTGATTCGGTAAGTATGTCAACGCCTATAACTGCCGGGCCGTAACTTGCCACGGCACGCACAAGAGCCAACACTGAGCTCTCGCTTAGCGGAGAAACCCCATTAAAACAAGCCTTGAACGAATCGTCATTAATATCGACCACAACTACTTCATCCGATGTTGTGCCCGTTCCCTTGGCTGTGATCCCGTGTAGGAAATCGAACGCCACGCCTTCCAGGCTGTCAAACCAGCCACGGTTTTCCAGCACCCACATCAGCAGAGCTGACGAGATGGCCAGTCCAGTTCCCATTACAAATCGCTTGATTTGCCCTCTTCGTACCATCGTCATTTCATGCGGCTCTGCTTTTCTACAATATCGGCCAGGCCTGCCAGATAAGCATGCCGGGCGGTGAGGATCGCATCGGGGCTTGCGACATCGGCCAACTTCTCCAGTTCACTGGTTGTCCTTAACCAATCCGCATTCAATTTCCCAAATTGCGGTTGCGTTGTAATGACGATCCAAGCGGGCGGAATATCGGCGTCAGCCTTACACGTATCGGGGTGCCCTTTTTCCAGGCTGTACCCTCCCGGTTGAAGAACAGGCACAGACATGATTCCTTCCGGGTCAACACTCGAGTCCCAATTGATGGCGAAAGAAGTGGGTTTGGCTTGCGCGCCTAGCCGCTTTAGCGTAATGCAATAACGGCCTTCCAAGACGCGACGAAGGGCTGGCCCCAAATGAATGCCCCGCGAATCGGAGAGCAAAAGTGCATCGTTTGGAATGTTCGTCGCTCTTGCCGCTGCCGTAACATAGCCATGCGGCTCTCGATCATCCAACAGTTCTGAAAGCCGCTTGCGCACACCATGAGATGCAGAGAACGGATGTTCCAACTTGGCCGAAGCGTTGTTGCCACAGGCGGTGTAACGGCAATTTCCACTGGGGCAAGAATAAAAATGGATCCCCTCACCAGGACAATCCAGAAGCAACGCGGAAGCCTTTCCGAGGTTGGACTTCGTGAAGACAATCTCTTCCGATACTGGTAATTGCTGGCCACGAAGTAGGATTTTTGACTTCGCTGTCCAACCCGCATCAGCCTTCATGACTTTCACCTGAGCGTGCAGCAGTTGTCCCGAAACAACCAGGGCCAGGGTCATCGACGAGATAAGGCCTCTCCTATGCATGGGTGCAACTCCTTTACCTAATCATACAAATTCTGGATCACCGTCTCCCGGCGACGCGGTTCCAAGTTGCTTAATCTCCCACCGTGCGAATCGCTCCATGCGGATTCTTGTATCATGAAGCCAGTTCATGCACAACGCTTCCGATGATCGCCAATGGTTGAGCCACATCGAATCAGTGCTCGCCGCTGGGCTCCCGAAAGACACCGAAAGTTCGCTGCAATACTTCCTCCATCGCGTTCAGAAACACAGTGAGAAGGGAGAGGGCGATTACCTTTCAGCGGCGATGTCTTTCCTGGACGGAGTCGACTACGAGAAGCGTCCGTGGGACGACGATTCCGATGTTCTCTGGGTTGCTTTGGATTACGGGGGGCCGAGCATCTTTGAATTGATGGTGGAGGCCTTCGCGAGCGAGAATGCCTACACGCGCAAGAAAGCCGCGAAATGGCTCCCCAAATATCTCTCCGAGGATTATGCAATCCCCTTGCTGACCAAAGCGCTCCAAGATCCAGAGCCCGAAGTTCGCTGGTGGGCGGCCATTCATTTAAGCCGTCTCGCTCCGGAAACGCAGGGTCTTGTGCGGGTCCTGGTCGAAGCCTTGCACGCGAGTTGGTACTGCTCGGCGCGCCTGTGCTGGGATTACAGCCATTATGGAGCGGGTGAGGCCGCAGAAGCTCTGGGCCATCTCGGCGCTCTTGCTGCCGATGCCATCCCCGATTTAATTTCCGTCATTCCCACTTTGTACGAATACAATGCCCAACTGGCCGCCCGCGCCGTCGCTAGAATCGCCGGAAATGCAAGCGCGGTTGGCCACTTGACGCCGCTTCTCAGTGTGCAACCGGCGCTCGCCAAGGTAATTGAAGAACTCAAGCAAGCCGAGCTTGGGGAGGAGGCGGCTCATTCTCCAGACGATCCCCGCCATGCCTGTTTCGTCGCGCGATTTCTATGGCGCCCCGGCGAAGACGACTATTGGAGATTTCGCACCCGCGACGCGCGCGGCGCTTACTGAAACGACATGCTTCAGTAATCCCGGGCTGCCTTCCTGCACTCCCTATTAAGAGCGCTTGCAGCACTGGAAAAATCCGAATGTGTTAAGCTGGCTTCAGCTAGATCAAGGAGTGAAAATGCAGGAAATTGGAGCATTTGAAGCCAAGAACACCCTCGGTAGTCTGTTAGACCGTGTAGAGCGTGGGGAAGAAATCGTAATTACAAGACACGGCAAACCGGTCGCTCGATTAGTTTCCAGTTCTGGTGGAATTGACCGGAACGCGGCTGAAGCAGCATCGGCCCGTATTCGTGGCCGCGCCAAACGTCTGGCGTCTGAGCGATTCGCTTGGAAAACGCTCAAAACCGAGCGCGACGAAGGCCGGCCGTGAGTTTGGTTCTCGATAGTTCAGTCACTCTCGCCTGGGTGTATTCAGCTGAAACCACGGAAGAGATCTCGACCGTGTTTGCTCTTATAGTCGAATCCGGAGCTTGGGTACCGGCACTTTGGCGATTGGAGGTAGCGAATGTCCTTGAAATGGGTGTTCGCAAAGGCAGATCAAATTCCAAATTTCGAGATGCGGCACTCGCCGACCTTGCGCTACTTCCGATCACTGTCGACCAGGAAACCGATCGACAGGCTTGGGGGGCTACAGCCAAACTAGCAGCACGTCACCGCCTGACCCTCTACGACGCGGCGTACCTGGAAGTGGCGCGCCGCCGCTGCGTTCCACTTGCTACTCTTGACACGGAATTACGAGTTGCTGCCATTGCTGAAGATGTAGTATTGCTCGGACTTCGCTAGCGGCGTGAATGAGTATGAATCTGCGGAAAACGCAGCTTCCAGGTGGGGCTGGGGAAGTAAAGACTGCTGATCACCGAATGAATCGTATCCGGCAAATACTGTACTTCACCAACGCATCCAGTTCGTGGTGATCGGCCGTCAACAGTTCTGCATCCAACGAAGCGGCAAGGGTCAAAGCAAAACAATCGGCAAGAGAGATCCGGCGGTGTACTGATTTGATCTCGCAGCTTTGCGCCAGACATCGGCAGTCATAGCCTCGCTCGCTTCGACCCCAAGTTTTTCCAGATCCTCGATCGCGTTTTCCGCAACGGATTCGCCGCTTGCACGGTGAAAATCGTAGTAGACTTCGCACAGATTGAGCGAGTGAGCAATGGAGCTGGAATCCGCATCGGCCAAAGCCGCCGATAAAACATCCGCTCCGGTTTCATCACGAAGGAAAGCGATCATGGCGCTGGCGTCTAGGACGTAAATCACTACAAGGATTCCCGGTCTGCATCCGCCGCCTTACACTGCATGAAGGCTTCGGCCGATGTGGGAATGTGTTTGTATTTGCCCCGAATCTCGTTAACGAGCGTTTCCCGGAGGCTTGATGGCGTTGTAGCTTCGATGGAGCGAAGCGCGGCGATCAAACCTTCTCGCTGGATCGGACTCAGCATTCGAGCAGCGTCGAGAATCTGTTGCATTTCAACGGGCATTGTATTAGTTCAATTCTAGCAGCCCGTGGTGAAAATCTGCTCCGTTAAGCGAGCTGACATTTCCGGCTTTAGCCGCAGGCTGCTAGCTCTTTGGAGATGGATTTAACGGTAAGGTTGACGGCGTTGCGCTAAACTAGCTTCCATCTTCAACTAATAACTAATTTGACCGGCTTGCCGACACGCCTGAGCATTTCCACAAGCGTATCGATGGTGAATTTGGCAGTTTTTTTGTTCACCACGTCGGACACACGCGGTCGCGAGACCATCAGAATCTCGGCGGCCTCGGACTGCTTCAGGTGATGTTTCGCAATCCAGACAGACAGTTCTTTCATTAATTGTTCCTTTAGTAGGCGTGTGTCATTGATCTGTTTGCGGGAGGCGGCTTGGAGCCGTTTGGCCTCTGCCGGCGTAAAGCCTAGTTCCAGGAAGAGGTTCGCGCCTGGCTTGGTCACATGGCGGATTTCAGTGTCTATCTTCATTTCTTTTCTTTCCTGGGGCTGACCACCGAGCGATAGCGCGTCGCGGTAATTGCAATGTCCTGCTTGCTGGTCACCTGAGTCTTCTTTTGAAAACAATGCAGGACATAGATGGCTTCCTCGAATTTAACCAGGTACATCACACGGTGGATGCCGCTCGCGTCCCGGATGCGAATTTCTCTGGTGCCAGCACCCACATCCTCGAACGGTTTCCAGTGTCCTTACGTGCGGCTCGGGGAAAGGCCAGCAGATCGTCGTAGGCAGACCCTACCCAACGGATCTGCTTTTCATCGTTCATATCGCCATGTATAAAACCTTATACGCATCAAAAGGTGCAAGTCAACGTGCCCGGAAAATGATGGGGGGCCTAATAGCTGGATGGAGTACCTCTTTCCTGTCGGTTGCACGGTAGTTACCGTTTTGGTAACCTTCAAGCAGTGAGGATCATCAGTAAGGCTGCTATAACCGAATTCAGCGAAACACACCATGACGCGTTGGAACCGCTTCTGTATTGGCACGGCATAACCAAGCGAGCCGTATGGCGACATTTGGCCGATGTCGGTGCCGACTTTCCGCACGCCGACGCGGTAGGTGCATTCACGGTGTTCAACATTAGGGGCAACAAATATCGGCTCATCTCGGTACTCAAGTACCGATGGCAGATAGTCTATATCCGGCACATCCTCACGCATGCCGAATACGGAAAAGGGAAATGGAAATTATGAGTGCAACGTTACTTGATGAACGTCAATATCGAAAGCTTCTCGATGTGACCCTGCCGGTTGCAATCCGAACGGAAGTGGAGTATCGTCGCTTGCTCGGTGCGGCAGCAGCCCTCATGGAAAAACCAGAAGATCAGATATCAGAGGAGGAGGGCCGGTTCTTGGAACTGCTCAGCATTCTGATCGACGAATATGAAAACAGGGCACACCCGCTTCCGAAAACCGAACCGCACAAAATGCTGGCATATCTGCTCGAAGAAAAAAACATGAAGCCGAGCGATCTGTGGACCGTGCTGCCTAAAAGCCGTGTGTCAGAAATTCTGAATGGAAAACGCAGCATTAGTAAAGCGCAGGCAAAACAGCTTGCTGCACTGCTTCGCGTGCCAGTAGATCTGTTCTTGTAGCCCGTTATCCGGTGTCCCTTCAAGACACCAATCGCCGCCATAGACAGCTTGAAATGAATA
>JBBRJC010000160.1:0-7895 GCA_038220135.1 Bryobacterales bacterium
GCGGAGGCATTCCCGCTCTTAGAAATGGAGGAGCGTTTCTCCGCCCTCGTGATGTCACCAAAGCCCCTGTTTATGCGGGTTCCGCCGCTCTCTGGCAATCATCAGGCTGGGAATGTTACCCACAGATTCCCCGGACGAGCCTATTTGAAAGGTGCAAAACGCGCGGCGACCGATATCCCCGCAGCAGGGGAGCAGGTGGGGTTAGTGGAGCTTGGCTCCCATTGCCGCGGCGCGATATTCCTAAACGCAGGTCACCTGAAAACACGTGCACTGGAACAGGAAATCGATCGCGTAAGCAAGGCGCATCCGGGTTTCTATTTTGGCCGCTTCGATGTACGAACTCCTTCAGCGGCAGCGCTATCGCGAGGCTGTTTCAAGGTGTTGGAGTTGAACGGCGTAACCGTCGAAGCCGCACATATTTACGACCCCGCCGTTAGTATTTGGGAAGCCCATCGAGTGCTGGCGCAGCAATGGCGAATAGCCTTTGAGATTGGTGCAAGGAACCGGGATCTCGGTTCCTCGCCGATGACGCTAAGCGTGTTGCTCCAATCAATTCGCCCCTGAGCGGACGACTTTTTTTTCGCATTCGTGGCAACTCATCTAATCGACGAGCCCCCCCGTTGATCGTGCTGTAAAACGGCAGTCGGCACTCAAAAAATAGCCGGTAAATCGCAATGGCTTTCTGACTGCGATACTTTGATGATTTATCTGTGGCACCATGAGGCCTCCGTTGCCACTTAGCCCCGAATTGAAACCAAACATCAAGTAAATCTAAAAATTGTCAAAGATTAATGCAAACTATAATGAATTAATCCTGTACTGGTGGTACTCCCAGAATCAATGGTATTTTCGGCGTCGCATCGCCCTTAAATAATAAAGTCACATCCACTGTATTGGTCTTTTCATCAATGGCCAAAACAGCCTTGGTTGTGCCCAAATGTTCAAACATTCCCTGTTCGCGGATCGATGTAAGAAACTTATCCGGGTATTCCACATTAAACGGGCGCCCTTCTTTCATCCCCCACATCTTCCTCACCACAGGCTCGGCATGAATATCCAACCCTTCCATCTTCAAGCGCCGGAAAGTGAACTCTTCCCCGGGGATTATCACAAACCGCACATCCACCCATTTTTGAGCGTCATTGTAAATCCGGTCATTGCGAACAGTGGCCCGCATAAACCCTTTACGTTGCATGTACCGGACTAACTTCGCAGACGCATCTTTTATCTGGTCAAAATCCACCCGGTCGCCAGTCTTCAAGTCCACAACAGCCAGCAAATCCTTACGAGCCTCAACGCCCGCAACATCGAAGCCGTGCAATCCGTAAGCGGGACCTTCGTCAAGCACCACTTTCACCGCAACCCCGTTAATTTCAGCTCCGCCAACATCCTTGGCCTTTTCCGATGTGATTTTCGCCCACTTCACCCGCACATGTCCTTTGGCATCGTACAGTGGACGAATCTGCGCATCCAGCAACTCACGCATCTTCGTCTCCGAATAAGGCACACCAATTGAAGTAGCCACGATGGCGTTGCGCAAATCTTCGGCCCGTAGCGTATCCGCCCCAGTGAAGGAAACCTCAGCAATCGTCATTGGCGAAGCACTCGACCGGAACACCAACGTCAGTTTCTCTGGCGCGTCCGCCACAACTCGCGCATACACATTCTCGGTCCCCAAATACTCCTGCAGGGCTTTCGAATAACGCTTCAACACCGGCTCAGTAGCCGGAACCCGGTCACCGAACAACGGGTCAACTTCAGCAAGATGATCGCGTAATTCCGCATCAGGACGGGACATCCCTTCAAAGCGAACCGGAAATACCTGATCCAACTCGACCGTTTCAAAAACCAGCGCATAGCCTTTGCCGGAAGCAGATGGTTCATAGCGATACGCAACCGTGACGAAAGCGCCGGAATCCACCAACTTCGCCTGCGCACTATCAAAGATCGCCTTAGACCCCGGCTCGCCCAATTTCAAACCAGTTGCTTTGAACAACTGAGTTGGCTTGTAGCGCTTGGCACCTTCAAAGGTTACTTTTTCCAGGCCGAAAACCTGAGCCGATGCCGGTGCCACAGACGGCGTAACCGGCTTCGCCGCCGGAGCGGTGTTCTTTGCCCGAGGCTTCGGGGCCGCCTGCGGCATTGCAGGCCCGAGTAAAGTTATTGAGAGAAAAACGGCCTTCCACATATCTATTCCTCTATTAGACAAGCAAACTGCTCACTCGGTTTCTTCAGATTGTTATCGAATCTGCATCCTATCGGGTTACTTTTTCCAGGCCGAAAACCTGAGCCGATGCCGGTGCCACAGACGGCGTAACCGGCTTCGCCGCCGGAGCAGTTTTCTTTGCCCGAGGCTTCGAGGCCGCCTGCGGCATTGCTGGCAGGAGCAAAGTTATTGAGAGAAAAACGGCCTTCCACATATCTATTCCTCTATTAGACACGCAAACTGCTCACTCGGTTTCTTCAGATTGTTATCGAAACTGCATCCTATCGGGTTACTTTTTCCATACCGAAAACCTGAGCCGCAGCCGGTGCCACAGACGGCGTAACCGGCTTCGCCGCCGGAGCGGTTTTCTTTGCGCGAGGCTTTGGGGCGGCCTGCGGCATTGCAGGCTCGAGTAAAGTTAATGAGAGAAAAACAGCCTTCCACATATCTATTCCTCTATTAGACACGCAAATTGCTCACTCGGTTTCTTCAGATTGTTATCGAAACTGCATCCTATCGGTATGGGACTTCATCCAATGGGGTGGTAAACTGAAGAAAAATGTCCTACGATCTTGTCATCATTGGTAGCGGCCCCGGCGGCTACTCGGCTGCGGTGCGCGCCGGCCAGTATGGTCTAAAAACAGCAATCATTGAAAAAGACCCGAAATTGGGCGGCACCTGCCTGCACGTGGGCTGCGTCCCAACCAAAGCTCTTCTGCACTCGGCCGAAGTTTGGGATTACTTCGTTCATCCCGAAGCCCAGGGAATGAGCTGCGAAAACCCGACGCTGAATTACCCGGCAGTGCTCAACCGCAAGAACGACATTATCAGCAAGCATGCCAAAGGCATCGACTTTCTGATGAAGAAAAACAAGGTGGAAGTCATCAAAGGCTTCGCCACCTTGAAGGGCGGCGGACAAATTGAAGTGCGTTCCGCAGATGGCGTCAAAACCATCGAGTCGAAAAATATTATCGTAGCTACAGGCAGCGAAGCCCGCATGATTCCTGGCCTGGTTCCTGATCCTTCGTACCTGCTTACCAATATAGAAATTCTGAGCATGGGCGCTGTGCCAAAATCGCTGGCCATCATCGGTGCCGGCGCCGTGGGCGTTGAGTTCGGCTCCATCTTCCATCGCTTCGGAACCAAAGTCACCATCATCGAAATGCTGCCTCGACTTGTACCGGTTGAAGATGAAGACGTCTCGAAAGAGCTGGAGCGCTACTTCAAAAAGCAAGGCATTCGCTGTGAAACCGGTGCCAAGGCAGACAACATCCGGCACACACCAAACGGCGTCACCCTCAGCCTCACCCTTTCCGGCGGAGCGAAAGAAGATTTGGAAGCAGAAAAGCTGTTGGTTGCCGTTGGCCGCAAACCAAACACGGAAAATATTGGGCTTGTAAATACGCGCGTACAGTTGGACCGCGGTTTCATTAAGGTTGATGGTTATCAGCGCACCACTGAACCCGGTGTTTATGCCATCGGCGACGTGGTTCTAGGCACTCCGCAACTGGCTCACGTGGCCACAATGGAAGGCATGGTTGCTGTAGCCCATATCGCAGGCAAGCAGGCCCACCCCATTAACAAAAATCGGATCCCCGGTTGCACTTATACCGAACCAGGCATCGGCAGCGTCGGCATGACCGAAGCACAGGCGCGCGCCACGGGCCGCGAAATCAAGGTCGGCAAGTTCCCATTCTCGGGTAATTCCAAGGCGTCAATTCTTGGCCACCACGAAGGCTTCGCGAAGATTGTTGCTGACGCAAAGTATGGCGAAATTCTTGGCGTCCACATCATCGGTCCACATGCTTACGAATTGATTGGAGAGGCAGTGACGGCAATGGAATTGGAAGCCACTGTGGAATCAATGATGGCGACAATCCACGCACACCCAACACTCTACGAGGCCGTAGGCGAGGCGTTCAACGCTGTTTACGGATTAGCAATTAATGCCTAATCTGGAAGAATCGCGCGCCCGCCCCCTGGAAATTCATAACCTGGGCCGCGTTGCGTTTCGCCAAGCATTCGCGATGCAGCAGGAGTTTGTCGGTAAACGCAAAGCAGGGTTGATCCCCGATCAGTTTCTGTTTGTGGAACATCCGCATACCGTTACGATGGGCCGCAATGCCCACGAAGAAAACGTGCTTGCTTCTCCTGAAATTCTCGAAAAAACGGGCATCGCCTACGAACATACTGATCGGGGCGGCGACGTAACTTATCACGGACCCGGCCAGATCATCGGATATCCGATTGTAGATCTGCGAGACTGGAAGCGTGACGTAGTAGCTTACGTCCGGGCGATTGAGGAAGTTCTAATTCGTACACTTCACGACTTCGGTATTGAAGGTGAGCGCGTGAAAGGCTGTACCGGTGTTTGGGTCAGCGGAAAAAAGATTGCGGCAATCGGGATTCACATCAGCCGCTGGGTGACGAGCCATGGGTTTGCACTCAACTACGATACGGATTTGAAGTATTTCGAGTACATCGTGCCATGTGGGTTGACCAAGCCTGTCACCAGCATGCAGAATCTTGGGTGCAAAGCGAGCCGCCAGGAAGTAGAGCAGGCGCTGTTGAAGCACTTCACGGAAGTTTATAGCCAGGCCCCGGTGGAACCGGTGCTGACAATGGAGAATGTGTAAATGATCGATGTCGTAATGCCCCAAATGGGCGAAAGCATTGTCGAAGGAACACTGACACGCTGGTTGAAGAAGCCAGGCGAGAAGGTGGAACGCGACGAACCCCTTTTTGAAATTTCGACCGATAAAGTGGATACCGAAATCCCCTCCCCCGCTGCCGGCGTGCTCGCCGAAGTGTTGGTGGAAGCAGGTGTAACGGTTGCCATCAACACGGTTGTGGCTCGCATCAGCGATGGTGCCGCAGCTCCGGCGCCTGTTGCGCAGGCACCAGTCGAGGCTGCCGCGCCGCCGCCCCCTCCACCGCCTCCTCCAGCCCCAGTGGTTGCTGCAGCTCCTCCGCCTCCGCCTCCGCCCCCACCGGCTGCAGCTCCAGTTGCTGCCGACCCGGCTGGGCCGCTTTCACCGCTCGTGCTGAAAATGGCGCGCGAAAATAACATCGACCTCGCCAATGTTACTGGCACAGGTATCGGTGGGCGCATAACCAAACTTGACGTGGAAGGCTTTCTATCCCGTGGAACCGCTGCCCCGGCACCAGTTGCAGCAGCTCCGGTTACTCCTCCGCCGGCTCCTGCTTCCGTGCCGCCTCCGGCTCGTGCTGAAGCAGCCAAAGTTCGCGTGGAGCCGATGTCCACCATGCGCACCAAGATCGCCGAACATATGGTGATGTCCAAGCGCGTCAGTGCTCATGTAACCACCGTCCACAAAGTGGACATGACCAAGGTGGCCAAAGTTCGGGCTAAGCAGAAGGACGAATTCCAGGCTCGTTACGGCTTCGGTTTAACGTTCCTGCCCTTCGTTGTGCGTGCCGCCTGCGAAGCGATCCGGACCTTCCCGATCTTCAACGCTTCGATCGACGGCAGTAACATTCTGTATCACAACGACATCAACATTGGTATAGCAGTGGCTCTTGAAAACGGCCTCATCGTTCCAGTGATTGCGCAAGCTGACGAGAAGAATGTGGTTGGCTTGCAGCGTTCGATTGTGGACCTTGCGGCCCGTGCGCGTTCTCGTCAATTGAAGCCGAACGAAGTATCTGGTGGCACTTTCTCGATCACCAACTTCGGCAGTTTCGGCAGCATTTTCGCAACCCCGGTAATCAACCAACCACAGGTAGCAATTCTCGGCATCGGTGCTGTGGAGAAGTTGCCGGTAGTGATTGACGACGCGATCGCAATCCGCAGCGTAGCCCATTTGGCCCTGACGTTTGACCATCGCCTTATCGACGGTGCGCTGGCTGATCAGTTCTGCCAGAAAGTAAAGCACGTGCTCGAAAATTGGTCTGATTCAGTTTTGTAACCGAAGTGAACTGGCCGGCGTCACAACCTGTGGCGTCGGCCTTTTTCTATTTATGCGGCATATTTCCCTGCTAATCGTCGCAGTCTCGATAGCCTCCGCGCAGCCGCAGCAAGCGGTTGATCCCGTTGTAAAAAACCTAGCCCTCGAAATCGAAGAATCCACATTCACTGAGCCGATTCTGTTCAGCCTCGACACTCGTTTGCAGGCCGCAGAAGTTCTGGCGCCGCGCTTCGCGGACCTGAGCATTCATTTCTCCTTGGGCGCGCTCTCCTTGATTACCGGCCTGGGCGACGAAGATTCTCGCAACCACTTTCTAGCAAAGATTACTAAGCAACTTGCAGCCTTAGACTTCGACGAAGCCGAGCGGACCGCGCGCCGCATCACGCCGCGCAAAGCCAGCGAAACTCGCAACGATTATCTCGGCGCGGCATTCACTTCACTGACGAAGGCAGCCGCGGGTGCCGGTCGCGACCCTGTCGAAGTGCTGCAACAAGGCTTTTATGCCGGAGCATTTCGCAACACGGAAACACCGCGAATACTTGGCGACCTAAAGGCTACAGACCCGGCAAGAGCAGAAGCGCTTTTCCATTCCATTCGCAGAATATTCCCCAAAGACAACGCCACACCGGAAGACATTGAACTATTGCTGAACTCGCTTAAAGTGATGGCGCATCGCAACCGCCAAACAACCATCAGTTGCATCGATCAATTAATTGCAACGATCAACGCCTCCAATTTTGACGTGTACGGAAAATTAAAAACGAGCCGCACATTTAACTTCAGCGAGAAGAAAGTTGTGTTCAGCGACGTCCGCGAAGCGCTTCTGTTTCCGGTGGCCGCCTTCGTTTATCAATTCGATAAAGAGTTGTGGAACACCAATCGAAAACGCTACCCAAGTTGGAACGCGCTCTTTGAAAGAGCAAATGAAAAGGCGTTCGATGAGCTTCGCGAGTCGCGCGCGTTCTTCGATTTCAAGAACGATGATGCCGACGAAGAGGATTTGGAAAATGAACCAACTCCCAACGATTTTGAGCGCCTGGCATTCGACGAAGCCGTTAGAGTTGCTCAAGCATTGAAGAGCCTGAACCAACGAGCGGTGACGCTATTCGAGATCAGCGAGCGAAAGGGCAATTCATCCGCTCAACGATCAATGGCCATGCGGCTGGCCGTGGTGGCATCAGAAAAAATGACGTCGATGGAAATCCGAATGTTGCTACAAGGGCTTGCAACGGGCTACTTTGCAACCAATCGGGAACCGGAAATGGCAGCGACGTCGGCGCAAATGCTGGCAACATCGTTCGCCAAACAATGCCGTTGTGAAGACGCCTCCTGCAATTCTTTGAAGAGCAGGGAAAGCTGCTCGGAACATATCGACGACTTTGTGCAATACCTATCGGAAGGGGGCGTGGATGAAAGCGCCCTGCGGATCCGCCACCCGTCGATCCGTTCGCGGGCGCTCGTCCAAAAACTGCAACGGCATCTGAAGGGTAAGTAAGTTTACACGCGGTCCAGTATGGACAGCTGGCAACACTCTTCCTGGAACACGCTTATAAGGGCAATCAGCCGCATTTTAGTGATTGATTGCTGAGCTCCTGTGGGAGCGACTCCCTCACGGTCGCGCCTCGGTAACACTCGGTTCCCTAAGAAATCGTCCATTTCTTGTTTTCAAAAAGCCCGCATTTTAGTGATTGATTGCTGAGCTCCTGTGGGAGCGACTCCCTCACGGTCGCGCCTCGGTAACACTCGGTTCCCTAAGAAAT
>JBBRJC010000161.1:0-7878 GCA_038220135.1 Bryobacterales bacterium
CGACCGGCTGCAGGCGCTGCTCGAAAGTTCCACAGACCGGTTCCGCCAACGCGTGAAACTCGCTTTTGATTCCGCTCCTGTGCAGCCTGTAATTACGTACTCGGTTGCCCCGGCGATTGACGCCATGTCCGCCCCGGCGGCAACCATCAAGCTGACCGGACGAATCCCCGACGGCGCTCAGCAGTTCACCTGGACTTACGGCTGGACCTTCGCCACTTATGCGATGACCATGCAAGGTACCAATCCAACGACGATTTGGCTGGAAGGCAACCAAACCAGCGCCCCACTCGCGCTAATCTCGCTGCTGCCAAAAATTGGAACGCTGGGCACGGCATGGCGTTATCTGGTTTTGGGCTTCACGCACATCATGCCCAATGGCTTGGATCACATGCTGTTCGTTCTAGGCATTTATTTGTTGAACAGCCGCGCCAGATCAGTGTTGTTGCAGGTAAGCGCATTCACAATCGCCCACTCCATCACACTCGGGTTGAGCATGTACGGATTAATCAACGTTTCACCGTCAATTGTCGAGCCGCTGATTGCAATTTCAATCGCCTATGTGGCGCTTGAAAATGTTTTTATATCCGAGCTAAAATCCTGGCGGGTAGCTCTGGTTTTCGCCTTCGGTTTGCTGCACGGCATGGGTTTCGCCGGGGCGTTAAAGGAACTGGCCCTGCCCCGTTCCGAGTTTCTGACGGCGCTGGTCACATTCAACATCGGAGTAGAAGCCGGACAACTAGCTGTAATCGGCGCGGCATTCTTGCTAGTAGGCTGGCACTACGCAAATCGCAGTTGGTACCGAAGCCGGATAGCCATTCCGGCCTCTTTGTTGATTGCCTGCACTGCGATTTACTGGACCATTGAGCGGCTGGTGTCCTGATCTTGAACTCGTGTCTGCCCGAAAGTTTATTACAGCCGCACAACCTTTGTCGACTTAATATTTTTCATTCCGTTGCGCGTATCCACAATCAAACTGGAATCCGCTTCGATGGCATTGTAGTCAAAATCCTTGTGATCGGTGACGATTACCACGCAATCAGCTGCCTTACAGGAACTGGCAACGTCCTGGGATTCGAAGGTCAGGCCGTCAAACTTCAACACTCTAACATAGGGATCGCTGTAAGTGACGTCACCGCCTTTATCCCGCAGTAAGTGGATGATATCGAGAGCCGGTGACTCACGCATATCATCGATGTTTTTCTTGTAAGCTGCGCCCAAAATGTGGATCTTGGAATTCTTGATCGACTTCGCCTTGTCATTCAGCGCGTTCTGAATCTTATCGACCACGAAATGGGGCATTTGGCCGTTGATGTAGCCTGCCAATTCGATGAAGCGTGCTTCAATGCCGGCTTGGCGGGTTTTCCACGATAAGTAGAACGGATCGATCGGGATACAGTGGCCGCCCAAGCCTGGGCCCGGGTAAAATGCCATGAACCCGAACGGCTTAGTTGCCGCGGCGTCAATCACTTCCCAAACGTTGATCTTCATGCGGTCGCACATGATCGCCAGTTCGTTTACCATGCCGATGTTGATCATCCGGAAAGTATTTTCCAACAATTTCACCATTTCGGCAACCGTTGGAGAACTGACCGGCACCACGTGGTCCAGCGCCTGGCTATAAAAAGCCACTGCCAATTGGTTGCAAGCTGGCGTCATGCCACCGACAACTTTGGGAATATTGCGAGTATGAAATTTCTCGTTGCCTGGGTCAACACGTTCCGGCGAGAAGCAAAGGAAGAAATCCACCCCAACTTTCAAGCCGTTCTTTTCGAACATTGGCAGCAGCAACTCGTCCGTCGTTCCAGGATAAGTTGTTGATTCTAAAATGATTAACTTGCCAGGCGTGAGATGTTCCACAATCGACTCACAGGCCGCGACAATGAAGCTCATATCCGGATCTTTGGTCTTGCGCAGAGGCGTAGGAACGCAAATATTGATCGTATCCAGATCTTTAATCGCTGAAAAATCCATTGTACCGCGCAGCTTATTAGCTGTTACGTACGGCTCCACTGAGGAATTCGGAATATCCTGAATGTAGCTGCGACCGGCATTCAGTTCGGCAATTTTTCCTGCCGTAACGTCGATTCCGGTAACATCAAACCCGGCGTGTGCAAATTCCACAGCCAGTGGCAGGCCTACATAACCTAGCCCGACTACGCCAACTTTGGCGGTCTTATTTCTAATCTTTTCTTCAAGAATGGTTGCCCAGTTGGTGCTCATAATTCCCTATGCGTTGTAAAAGAACTGCCCCTGAGCCACAATTTCAGCTGGCCCCTTAAGCAGTACATCGGCGGATCGGGCTTCCCACTTGAGGTCTAATGGCCCTGCCAGTGTCAAAACTTTCACTGGATTCTTTGCTATGCCTGTCAAAACAGAGGCCACTACTGCGCCGGTCGAGCCCGTCCCTGAACTCATCGTCACCCCGGCGCCTCTTTCATAAAATCTTACATCAATCGTGTGCTCGTCCACCGCACGGATGAACGAAACGTTGGTACGCTTCGGAAAATGGGGATGGCGCTCCAACTCGGCGCCCATCGTTTTCCAATCGAAATCAAAATTATCGACAAACACCGCGCACTGCGGATTGCCCACGTCCATCAACGTAACCTGCTGAACTCCATCGCGAAACGGTAACGGGAACCGGATATTCGAATCGTCCACATTCGGCCGGCTCATGTTCATCTCGAACTGCCATTCCAGCCCGTTTTGACCCAATAACGTCAACTGTTTCCGCCCCGCCCCGGTGATTATCGTGATTTTGTCTTTCTTCAAACCTGCATACAGCAGGAACGCCGCAGCACAGCGGGTCCCGTTGCCGGACATCTCCACCTCGCCGCCGTCGGGGTTGAAAAGGCGGATGGCGCAATCGAAATCGGCCCCTGCAGGAGCGGGAGAAACCAGCAGCCAACCGTCGCCCCCGGCACCGGTGTAGCGATCGCAAATCGCTTCCGCCAATTGAGGCAGATTCTCCGTTGGAGCTTCAGCGGCCCAAGTGAGCAAAAAATCGTTACGAGCGCCGTGCGCTTTTATATAGGGAACGTTCATGGAGCAGTTGAAAGTGGCCGGGCACCGCGGCGGCGATAAATCTCAACCGGCGCAGCACCTTTCACATATACTATTTTTACACAGTCCCAGTAAAGACCTTTGCGCCGCCAGTCGGCAACGCGCCGGGAAACCGCATCGCCCGAGATTCCGATAGCCCAGCGCTCGAAGGGAAACAAGTCCGGCCGCGCCAAAGAAGCTTCAAGTACCAAGCCATTTCCTTCATGCACGATGTCTCGCAGCGGAATGCCCAACTCGCGGGGAATGCCAACCAGATCGCTCAACGGCATCAATATCTTATCGCCCGGTTTGTAGTTTGCCCGCAAGTATTCGACAGCTTCTGCCGTATAAATTCGCCGATGAATCGAGTTCACCTGCGATTCCTTCCAAGTGATCCAGCTTTCCGCTTTCGGGTAGGCGATCCACGGGCTGATCGAGAGCAATACGGCGAAAAAGGCGGTCATTTTCGGCATCGGTCCGGCCACCAGCCCACCGATGCAGAAAGCTGCAAATGGCAATAGAGCAAGGCCGTAACGCGTGTTGTAATAGCTATCGTTATACAACGCCGGAACAAAAATCGGTGTACCGCCTGACGAGTGCATGCTCAAAATGTAGAAGGCCATCGGCAGGGCGAGCAGGACGACCGGAATCCAGGCGCGGCGCACCAACGCGACAATGGCTCCGATAGCGCCCAACACTGCTAGCGGTAAACCGGTGTTCAGAATCGCCGCAGACCGGTAGAATTGCCAGGCTACAAGCCAATCGTCTTTGCCGGGATAAGTGCGGCCGCCTTGAATCGCCATCGCCGAGTAGGGGCCGTTATAGAATTCCAAGGCGTTGCCTAAAAAGTAGTAGTTGTGAGCGAACCAGTAGAGTGGACCAATGGCCGCAATGAACGTGAATAATACAACCGACGCTGCACCGGCTCGCCACAGAATGTAGACAGCGGCGAAAGGCAATAGAAACCAGCCATCATAGCGGCACATCGCGGCCGCACCTGCTGCCAAGGCTGCACCGGCAACGAACGACAGGCGTGGAGTTTGGTGCAATCGGACCAGGAAATAGACCAACCCTAACAATGCCGCGAAAAAGACCGATTCGGTCATGGCAATCGACTGCAGATACAGCATGTTTGGGTTTAGGGTGAAGATAACGGCGGCTGTTACGCCTGCCTGGGTTGAATGAAATGTGCGTCGAGCGGCACCGAACAAAAATCCTGTGGCAATTACGAAGCACAAACCAGATGGAATCGCTCCGGCTAATCCTGTTCGCCACAGCCAATCGTTGCCAACAAAGGGCAACATTAATAAGTGAGGCAACGGCAGCCAGACGGTGCCGATTTGTTCCCATCCGGGAGTGATTGAATCGACCGTGCGCCGTGCGATCGACAGGTGCGCTTGTGCGTCGCCATAGTAAAGCAGATAGCCCTGGCGGTAGAACCACCAAATGGCCAGAACGCTGACCACGGCGCTTGCTGCCAGTAGCAGCAGCGGCGCCGTGATTGAAAAGCTGCGGCCTGATGAAGGCTTCGGCTTTGCGGTTTTGACGGTTTTAGAAATCCGTGAATTTTTTGAATTCTTGGAAGCGGGCATCGATATCTGCGCGAGTCAAAGTCTGGAACCGCTCGGGGCCGAATTTTTCGCAGCAAAAGCTACCCATCACCGACCCATAGATGACAGCGCGCGACAGCATGCGGCGGTCAATGTGGCCAGCACCGAGGTCAATGCCGCGTTCGGCCAAATAGCCAACGAAGCCGCCGGCAAAGCAGTCGCCTGCGCCGGTGGGATCGAACACTTCTTCCAAAAGATAGCCGGGGACGATGAAATAATCGTCGCCACGGAAGAGCATGGCACCGTATTCGCCGCGCTTAATTACCAGCGTGTTGGGGCCCATTTCCATGATCTTTTTGGCCGCTTTACGCAGATTCGTTTCACCGGAAAGCAAACGCGCCTCGCCGTCGTTGATCAACAGAAAATCCCATTTCGCAATGGTTTGGAGCAGTTCTTCACGCGAGCCGGTGATCCAAAAATTCATGGTGTCACCGCCCACCAGGCGTGGGGCCTTCATCTGTTCGCGCACGGCGCGTTGCAGGTTCGGCTGAATGTTGCCCAGCATGAGGTAGGGCTGATCACGATAACTGTCGGGCAGTTTCGGATTGAAGTCGGCGAAGACGTTGAGGTCAGTAACCAACGTTTCGCGATCGTTCATATCCTGGGAATAGACGCCTTTCCAGAAGAACGTCTTGCCTGGGACGCGTTCCAGACCTTGCACATCGATCTGGCGATCGGTGAGAAGATCGACGTCGCCCTGGGCGAAATCATCGCCAACGACTCCGACAATTTTGACATGCGTGAAGTAGCTCGCCGAGAGAGCGATGTAAGTGCAGGCGCCGCCCAAAATCCGGTCACGCTTTCCGTGGGGCGTTTCAATTCCGTCGTAGGCGACGGATCCAACAACGACTAGTGACATTCTTATTATTGTAGCGAACCACGGAGGAGTTGCCCTGGGCTGTTTGATAGTAGTGCGTGGAGCTATGGGTTTTTTCACGACGTTCAGCAAATGGGAAGATAACTCTACTTTGCGGCCAAGAATAATTATCGCTCTCGTAACGCCAACTACTTATACCGCCACGATGATTGCCGTCATCAGTAATCGTATTTTGAAGGTTAGTTCCACAACAAAGTCAAATTATCCAATTGCATTGCATGTAATGAAGGAGTATTATTTGGCGATCATTATCTAACATTCTCGTGGAGACGACCAATGCGAATCGCCAACGTTTGTTGTTTGTTCAGTCTTGTTTTTAGCCTTACTGCGGTAGGCCAGACGTTCTCAAGCGGTTCGACTGGTGCTGACGGGGCGCTTGACTTGAGTTCAGGGGATAAGGTTGTTTCACTTCCCGATTCCGGGATCTTAAATTACACGACGGTGACTATTCCAGCGGGGAGAACTCTTTCGTTTGGGTTGAATCTCAAGAACACACCAGTAACAATGCTCGCGCAGGGGGCCGTTCTAATCTCAGGTTTTATCAATATTTTCGGAGTTGACCGCACGCCTGGGCCGGGCGGATTTTATGGTGGCAGCGCCGGCCAGGACGGGTTTGGTCCTGGCGCTGGAGTGATGGCAGGTCCACGGAACGGCTCATGGATTGGCCCACTATCACTAGTCCCTATCGTGGGCGGATCGGGATCGGCCAGTGTGGCAAGCCCAGGCTTCTACTGCACCGCCAGTCCGGGCGGAGGGGGCGGTGGCGCAATTGTAATCTCATCCTCGTTATCAGTAACCATCCCTGCTAGCGGACAGATCAATGCTAGCCCTGGAGGAGCTGTATGCGGTGGGAGCGGCCTTTCTGTTCAGGGGGGAGCTGGCGCGATCCGGCTAGTTTCCAACTCAATCTCTGTTGGAGGTAGCCTCCTTTCAGCGATTGTGAGGCTTGAAGCCCCGCTGAACGCATTGACTTACACCGGCACTGGCACACCGCCAGTTCGATCTACTATCAATCCTAAAATCACGCAAACGAACCCACCTGCGTTGACAATTGTCTCCATTGGTGGGTATCCAGTTCCCGCGTACTCAGGAGCGAATTTCAATACTATTGATTTACTTCTACCCTCCCAGTTGCCTGATCCAATTGCAGTCGTGGTTCAGGCCAGTAATGTTCCTGTGGGTTCGCCAGTCTCTATCGCATTTAGTGGATCTACAACAGCCACATCAACCACTTCCAATCTTGCTGGCACCAACTCGGCCTCGACAGCCACTGTCTTTGTCTCAAACACAGGTCGCACCACTGCGGTGACTTACCTATTCGTTTCGGCCACTTTTGATCCGACGATCATAGCTGGAAATGTGAAACAGACCGGCCCAGACGTAGTCGATCGCATTGAGCTTGCTTCTACACTTGGAGCCCCGACAACATATCGGTTTTTAAGAAAAGACGGTTCTGAAGTTGCTAAAAACGCGGTGATGCCCCAATTGCGTCAGGCACTAGGTTTGTAAGACCAGGCATTGTAAAATGCGCCTATTTGCGTCCACGTTTCCGAGTCCAATATCTCTAGTGTGCCGGTGCCTTCAGGCTGCATTCCTACTAATCGTGGGTTGCTGTCTCGCGCAATCACAAAACGTGGGTTTCATAGGAACTGGCGTCACAATCTCATTCCAGAAAGCCGGTAGCAACACGGTAAGCACTGCAGCAACCATCGCGTTCCAGAAAGCTGGTGTCAGCACAGTCAGCAGTGCGGCTACCATTGCTTTCCAAAATTCGGGGACTAACCCAACGGGTCGTGGAGTCGCCATTTCCTTCGGAGTCGTTACCCCTGGTGTCGGCACGATCCAAGTTACCACCAACAAGTCTGGCTCATTGTTCTTCATCACCGGACGGGCGAACTACAGCGGCTCAGGCCTGTCGTTCGCGCAGTCAAATGCCCCCACCGGGTCATACACAATTACTTACGCAGCAGTGGCGGGCTACGCGACTCCCGCGTCAGAGTTGAAAACGCTCAACGCAAACGGAAGCGTTGCCTTTGCCGGGAACTACACCGCCATCTCCCCTCCTGCACCAGCAGCAACAGTGGGCAAGACCGGAACCGCCACCAACCCGCAGGCGAGCGTCGCTGAGCCCGTCAACACAGCCACGGGGAACTACTACACTTCGCTAACCGATCTTTCCGTGCCAGGTCGAGGCATCGGTTTTGCCTTCACACGATATTACAACGCGCAAGACACCTACAGCGGCTCCATGGGCACTGGCTGGACGCACTCCTACAACGTTAAACTCGCCATTGATGGGTCTACCGGCAATGCGACAGTTAAACAAAACGACGGACATGAAGAGACATG
>JBBRJC010000162.1:0-7861 GCA_038220135.1 Bryobacterales bacterium
CTCCAGCCTTGAGAACTTTCAGATTTTGGGGCGGCCGTGGCGGTCCCTTCTTGGTCGCGTCAGGTGCCTGTGCACAAAGCGGAACTAGCGCTAGAAATAAAACGAGGTAACGCATAGGGCTACAGTATACAGAATGCGCAACGATTGCAGAAGCGGGAAATTGTGAAAATTTGTAAGGGTTCCGCGGCTCGGAAAACCGATAGTGTAATGCTATTCTCGAAACCCAGCACTTTCAGTGGTTTACACATGCTAAGTGCTAAAAAACTGCAAACGCCATGAAAAAGAGACAGGGGAGTAGGTAAGGAAACCCAGTACTATCTAAGGACTTCGTACTACTTAACTCTAGACATGAGAGGGTTATTCCTGTAAAGTTTCTTATGTAACAGTCTAACAAGCGGTGGTCAAAACCAAGCAATTGTATCCAAGCAGATATCTATTAGCCATCCGCCGAGGTGTATATGTACTCGCTACTGTGTCTTGCGGTCAGTTCATTCCTAATTGCTCTAGTTCTGACTCCTCTGCTCAGGAACTTTTTCCTGTCGCACGGCCTCGTTGATCACCCGGATTCATCTCGCAAATTACACGGCTTCCCTATTCCTCGGATCGGTGGAATCGGCATTTTCCTCGCTGTGCTCGGCTCTTACGCCATTCTATTGCTATCTCCTTTATCGGCTCGCGGTGTAATTGAAGAACACTTATCGCTAATTTGGCGACTGGCTCCAGCGGTTGGTGTAATCTTTGCGGTTGGCTTAGCCGACGATTTGATCGGACTTAGCGCTTTGCAAAAACTGCTTGGGCAATTGGCAGCCTCCGGATTAGCTTACTGGGGTGGCGTGCGATTGCTTAACTTTGGCGGCTTTCACACGGATAACGAGTGGATCTCCATTCCCCTCACGATCGGCTGGCTGCTACTTTGCACCAATGCTTTCAACCTTATCGATGGCGTGGACGGCCTGGCCTCGGGAGTGGGTTTGTTTGCCGTTCTGACGATGCTGATTGTGGCGCTCATGTCGAACAACGTCTCTTTGGCTATGGCTACGATTCCTCTGGTCGGTGCACTTTGCGGCTTTTTGAAATACAACTTCAACCCGGCAACCATTTTCCTGGGTGATTCGGGTAGTTTGCTAATTGGCTTTTTACTAGGTTGCTATGGATTGATCTGGAGCCAGAAGTCGGCCACATTACTGGGTATGACGGCACCGCTGATGGCCCTTGCCATTCCTTTGATGGACGTGGGTCTGGCTATCGTCCGTCGGTTTCTGCGGCGGCAACCGATTTTCGGGGCAGATCGCGGCCACATCCACCATCGCCTTTTGGACCGTGGCATGACACCGCGCCGCGTGGCATTGGTGCTTTATGGGGTTTCAGGCTTAGGGGCTGGCTTCTCTCTGCTCAGCACCGTGATCGATCAACAATACAGCGGTTTGGTGCTAGTTCTTTTTTGCGGCGTTACCTGGATCGGCGTCCAGAATCTGGGCTATGTGGAACTGACCATGGCTCCACGCATGCTTTGGGCTGGTGGATTCCGCCGGGCGTTGATTGGGCAAATGGCTTTGCGAAGCGCCCAGGAAGATATTGCTGCTTCTGAAAACATGGACGATTGTTGGGAATCGATCCGCTCAGTAAGTGAAAACCTCGGCTATAGTCACATTGAAATGAGGTTTTGTGGCCATGAAAAGGATGCCTGGTTGTGCGCGCAGCCGATTGAAGGCGTTTGGAGCATCAACATTCCGTTGAATGCTACGGATTACATTCGGTTGAAGCGGCAATTTAGCCCCGTGGTGCAGACCGGCGTGGATGGACCTTTTGCGGACCTGCTCCGGAAAACGATGGCCACAAAACATTTCCCGATCAAAGTTGAAAAGAAACCGGCAATAACAATTTCGGCCCGGTCAAGAGCGGCAGGCGAGTAGCCACCTAAGTTCCGCAAACTGTCAGCGACTTGGCCTAAGCAGATACCGCTGCTTCGCCGCTTCGTCCACTAATAAACCGGCGGTTTGCGCTTCGTTCAACATCCATTGCATCGCCGTTTTGGCAAGACCGCTTTCATCTTCCGGACGACCTCCGCCGACATCGCAATGTATCCCGGGAACCAAATTTGCTTCAGATCCTGTCTGCTGGCAGCGATTATCTGATTCGACCGAAATCTTGCACGCCCTTCGTCGAGCGCCATTGCGTGGCGAACGATCGAAACCTCAGGCATGGTTGTAGTATTGGGGAACCGCTCCTTTTCGCAAATCCAACCAACAGAGGAAACAGAATGCCAGATCCCCATAAAGTGAACCGGACAGACGACAAATTGCTTTGCCTTTACCACTGCGGCTTCGGCAAGTGCTTTTGCATTCCGGAAATGGTCGACAATCATTTCCGCCAGCGTCTCGTTACCTCGTTTCAATAGTCCGTAGTTTTGCAACAAAGCTGCCAGGACTCGAATTGTGCAGGCGCCCCGGCCAAATCCAAACAGGAAGATTTCATCTCCGGGATTGTAACGCTGCATGATTTGCAGATAAGCTTCCGTAACGTTCCGCACCAGTCCCAATCCGAAGGCCAGATGGCCAGCCCGACTCACGCGTCCAAAGAGTTTCGCTTTGTAGGTGGTCCTGCTGGTTCCCCACTCCAGCGTCAAAATAGACGAATTGCTCCTTTTCGTCGTTGACGGCGATCAGGCTCATCCGGGCTACATTCGTCAGGTTGCGTTGAAAGCTGTTGTTGGTGCCATCACAGCAAATTACTATTTTCATTGGAATCGAATTACGGCCTAACTACGTAAGCGCGATTTGGCGTCGAATGAGTACATTAAGTATTATTAAGCTTCAGCAGGAAGTATGATTTGCGATCTGCTATTAGGAGGAATTTGTGGGTCGCTAGCTTGTGAGGGCAGCGCTGATAATTCGAGTTTCCGAATCAAACTAAAGAATCCGCTGCTGCCCACGATCACGGGCACGGTGGTTCTTCCAATACACTTGACCGTTCGCTTCCAGGGCAACGGCGAAGATCACATTGGACCGTTTCTTAAGGCTGCATTCATCTCCAGTGCTGTTCAACGAACAACCAACCTTAACGCTAAACTGTTTCGCATGAGGATCCCGACAAACATACGTAGACATAGAGTGTGGATTGAACCGCAAACCTGTGCCGGGGTCGGCACCACGAACCCGGCAATACATATGCAGTTGTTCTTCACCGCCGCAGACATAGTCGTAGCTATTCTCAACGAACTTCCAAACCGCTACAAAGAATTCTGGGCGATGCACCTTTCCCATTTAGGGTTTGAAAATGGACCCAAACCTGGCGCAGAAGGTGCCACGACTTTACAGATGTTAATTACGGAATTGACACCCCCGTCCCAGATCTTCTACATGCTGCGGAGGCGAATCTCTTCAACACGATGATCTTCGCCTTTGCGCAACACCAGCCGTGCACGCTCACGGGTGGGCATGATGTTATCCCTTAGGTTCGGGCCGTTGATCTCTCGCCAAATTGATTTTGCTTGTGCCACCGCTTCCTCCGCACTCAAGGCGGCATAGCGATTGAAGTAGGAATCGGGATTCTGGAAGACTGTTTCACGCAGCTTCAGAAAGCGGGATACATACCAGCTTTCAATCAACTCCTCTTCCGCGTCAATGTATATAGAGAAATCGAAAAAGTCGCTGACAAACATCAGCGGCTGATTGCGGTGCTTGCGCGCTGTGCCTGTCTGCAAAACGTTGAGGCCTTCCACAATCAGGATGTCGGGCTGGCTCACTTTCTGCACTTCACCTTCAATGGTGTCGTATATCAAGTGCGAATAAACAGGTGCCGACACTTCTGTGCGTCCGCTTTTGATCTGCGTCAGAAATCGCAGCAGGGCGCGACGGTCGTAACTTTCGGGGAAGCCTTTGCGCTTCATCAAGCCGCGCTTTTGCAGCACTGCGGTGGGGAGTAGGAAGCCGTCGGTGGTTATCAGGTCGACCTTTGGATGATCCGGCCAGCGCGAGAGGAGCGCCTGAAGCACGCGCGCGATCGTGCTCTTGCCGACGGCCACCGAGCCAGCCACACCAATCACATATGGAATGCGGGAGGGCAGATGGCCGAGGAATGTGTCGGTAGCTTTGTTCATCGCCTGCACGGCACTCACATATAGGTTGAGCAGCCGGGAAAGCGGCAGATAGATGTCGGCCACTTCTTCGAGTGAGATCTTTTCATTGATGCCGCGAAGGGTTACCAGATCGTTTTCTGTAAGCGGCAGGGGGGTGAAAGCCCTAAGGCGCGACCACTCTTCGCGTCCAAAACGGAGATAGCCAATTTGCTCAGTTTCCACTACTAGTTTCTTGCCTGGGGCCACCATACTAGTGACCATCATAAACCGAGCGTATCAGGCAAAGTGCGCGGCGCTGCGAATTACACCGAGCAGAGAATCGTTGGGGTAGTAATGATCCACTGTTTCGGCATCACCAATTGGTGCTTTGTGAATACTGCAGGAAGGACAACTTTATGCGCCAGAATCTCCAGCGCCAGACGAATTAGGCCCTCGCCATATTTCTCTGGAAAATAGTCGCAGAGCCGACAAGGCGCGTTCAGGGTTCGCGCATTTCAGCGCGCCCTTCGGGTTCTGCGCTGTGCCCCAAAACGGCACAATCGCCGCTTCTGCAAAGGCACGGATGGCGCCTAGCGCACTGGGGTCTGTGGCGGCACCAATCAAGATTTGTTTTGCTTTGGTGGAACGTAAATGGCGGCACACGCAATCCAGTCATCTGCCGCTTTCGGCAAGATTAAATTGCACCGCGCGTGGTGCAATTTAATGCTCGTATTACGTTTTAGTTACTAGGAACGCCGTGCGAAAATACTGACGTTCTTTGGCTCACGGGTAATGCTTTTTAGCAAGGAGGCGGAAGCGGATGGCAACTTCCTCCGCGACATGCTTGGTTTCCAATCTGTTGGCGCCAGCCACGACTGGCTGATTTTCGCGTTGCCTCCGGCAGACAATGAACGCCCCGAACTCTATTTCCTGTATTACGATTTGAAGGCAGAGTTTCCGGCACTCGAACGGAAAAGTTTTACCTGTTCGGAAGTGCAGGAATAAACTCGACAGAATACAGCGATTTCCATTTAGGGGGTTACATCTGATAAACTAGGGGATATCACGAGTCGCCCAATTAACCCTGTTGTGACTGGGCTTGAATCCAAGCCAAGAGTGACTATCAAGCATGACAAGAAAGAAAACCTCAGAAGCTGTAAGTGTATCCTCCCCTAAAACTAGTGCGAGCGTTCCCGTTGAAAAGAAATCTCGCGCCAAATCAGTAACAGCAAGCAGCATAGCAACACCGCAAAAGGCTGAGCTTTTAACCAAGCCCGCCCATAAGCGAAGGAAGACCCAGGAAGTGAGCGTGGTTGTTAACCCTACCTCGAATACCTCCATTTCCAACCTCGCCGATGCCGTTGTAATGGATCGTCCATTGAACCCCGAAGAGGTCGCCAGCCGTGCGTATCTTTATTGGCTGGAACGCGGATGTCCGGAAGGCAATGGCGCAGAAGATTGGTTTCGCGCAGAGAGCGAAATGCGCAATCAGACCGTACACGCGTAAGAAAAGCAGGGCGATAACAGCAGGCCGTAACGGATTGCATGTATTGCCCTTTTTTCTAGGCTGCCTGTGTCCTGTTAAGATGACACTGTCATGCGCGCTAGTCTTGCCGTTTTATTTCTCACTACCGTAGCTGTTCAAACGCAGGCTGCGCAGGCCGAGCTGTACGGCATCGTCCGCGACATGGCGGGGCTACCGGTTTCAGCAGCGGACATCGAGCTTCGACATCCTCCCACGGGCATCAAATCCAAACTGAAAACTACGGACACCGGTTCGTTTCACTACTTCGCCTTGCCTGTTGGGATCTATCAAATCATTGCGTCGAAAGAAGGGTTTCTAGCAACCAGGCAAAGCGGAATAAACATCCACACTGGGGATCATGTGGGGATAGACCTCATCCTTCAGATCAACAGTATTAACCAAACTATGGAAGTGACTGCCACACCCGCGCTGCTGGAAACCACGCGCGGGACGGCAAGCACATTGGTTGAACAGCGCAAGGTGGTGGCGCTTCCTCTTGATGGCCGCAATTTCATCCCACTGATTGCTATTGCCCCGGGCGTGAATCTGCCTCCCGGATCGACGCTGCCGCGCATCAACGGCAGCCGCCCGCGTACGAGCGAATATCTCTACGACGGCATCAGTGTTCTTCAGCCTGAACCAGGGCAGGTGGCCTACTTTCCCATCATTGATGCAATTGAGGAATTTCGCGTTGAAACCAACAGCTACTCAGCAGAATACGGGCGATCCAACGGCGGGATTATTATGGTCAATCAGAAATCGGGCACTAATGCATTGCATGGTACATTGTTCGAATTCTTCCGCAATGAAGTGCTCAACGCACGCAATCTGTTTACACCGGAGGGGCCCAAGCCGCGCTTTCGGCGCAATCAGCCGGGTTTTGTTTTCAGCGGTCCTGTGCGTCGCAACCGTACATTTTTTCTGGTTGATTGGCAGAGGACACGACTCAGCACGGGAGTGATTCGCACCAGCACGATACCCACAAAGCTTGAGCAACAGGGCATTTTCCGCACTCCGATCTTCGATCCCGCTACGGCGCGCCGCACGCCATTGCCATCGAACACTATTCCCCGCGCGCGTTTTGATGCGAATGCAGTAAACCGCTATCCTGCGCCAGATACTACAAGCACGGCCAACAACTATCGGCGCATTGGTAACGAAGACGTGACGCAAAACCAGTCCGATGCCCGCGTGGATCAGCACATTGCACAAAGCCAACGGCTGTTCGCCCGCTATGCTTACTTTCGCGACCAAAGCAGACCCACCACGCCATTGCCGGATGGCAGCGGCAACATTACCAGCGGCATACTCGGCAACACGCTCACGCGCGCCGATAGTTTGGCCACCGAACATACGTGGAGCTTGCGTGCGGATGCTGTAAATCAATTCCGCTTTGGCTACACGCGCCGCGCCCTCACCCGCACTTCAGAGTATCCGCCCACCTTGCCCACTTTTGACATCAGCGGTTATCAGCAACTGGGCCCGGCAGCCAGCACAAATGCGCGGTTGAACACGGCTGTCACGCAGTTTGCGGAAATCTTTGCGACGGTGCGCGGCCGGCATAGCTGGAAGGCCGGGGCAGACATCCGCATGGAAGCGATGGACGTTTTGCAGCCAGCGAATCCGTCAGGACATTTCCAATTCACGAACACTTTTACCAGTGGTCTGAGCGCCGCCAACACGCCGGTTGCGGGCACAGGTAATAGTTTTGCTTCCTTTCTACTTGGACAAGTCACGAAGTACACGCTGGATTCTCAGCCTGAGGTACTCAAGCCGCGCGCTACAATTGCAGAGTTTTTTGTGCAAGATGATTGGCGAGTGTCTTCCCGTCTCACACTCAATCTTGGCGTTCGGTATACGCTGAACATGCCGTCCACGGTAATCAACAACAGGGCTGCGGTGTTTAATCTCAAAACACAACAGCTCGATTTGCTTGGCCAAAGCGGCACGCCTCGCACAGCGCGAAATCTGGAAAAAATGAATTTTGGTCCACGCGCTTCACTCGCCTTCAAGATTACGGATTCACTCGCATTGCGGGCAGGCTATGGCCTTGCATGGATTGAGCAGGCTGGTATCACAACGCCATTTACTACCCCACTATTTCCATTCATTAAAACCATCAGCGAACAGTCGCTAGACAATATTGTTCCCGCGTTTAAACTATCGGAAGGACCACACGTCCGCCTGGAACCGATCAACGCCGATGCCGGGTTGGGGCAGGGTGTGTTTGCAGTGCAACGCGATAACGGGAGCGGCTATGCGCAGCAATGGAACCTTAC
>JBBRJC010000163.1:0-7857 GCA_038220135.1 Bryobacterales bacterium
TGTCCGTCACCGGCCCGTAGGAATCCACAGCAATCGTTACCGGACCCATGCCCAAAAATCCAAACGCAACCAATCCAAATGCAAACACAGCCGGAGCCTTCATCAAGTCGCCCAGTCCAAATGTTGATACATAATAGGCCGTGCCCATCAGTGCCAAAATCGCCATCCCCAACCAGTAGGCGCTGAAGTTTCCAGCCACCAACCCGGACAGGATATTTAACGATGCCCCGCCTTCTCTGGACGACGTCACAACTTCTCTGACGTGCGTGGATTCGGTTGAAGTGAACGCTTTGACCAATTCTGGAATCACCGCCCCAGCCAGTGTTCCGCATGTGATTACTGTGGATAATTTCCACCACAACGAACCATCGCCCAAGTCAGGAATCATCAAATTCGACAGAATGTAGGTGAGCACAACGGAAACAATCGAGGTAAGCCAAACCAGCGTCGTCAACGGCGTTTCAAAGTTAAACTTATCCAGATTCTGAAACTTCGCCTTTGCCAACGCTTCGTTAATAAAGTACGAAGCAGCACTGGCGACAACCATCATCACGCGCATCATGAAAATCCAAACCAGCAACTGAATTTTCACCGTCGGGCTATCTACCGCAAGCAGAATGAAGCTGATCAAAGCCACACCAGTCACGCCGTATGTTTCAAAGCCGTCAGCAGAAGGTCCAACAGAATCGCCGGCGTTGTCACCAACGCAATCGGCAATCACGCCAGGGTTACGGGCATCATCTTCCTTGATTTTGAAAACAATTTTCATCAAGTCAGCACCAATGTCAGCGATCTTTGTGAAGATGCCGCCAGCCACGCGCAACGCCGCCGCACCCAGAGATTCGCCAATCGCGAAGCCGATGAAGCAGGAGCCCGCATAATCACCCGGCACAAAAAGCAGAATGAATAACATCAACAACAGTTCAACGGAAATCAGCAGCATGCCAATGCTCATGCCTGCTTCCAGAGGAATTGCATAACAGGGAAACGGCTTGCCGCGAAGGCTCGCAAACGCACACCGCGAATTTGCAAAGGTGTTCACTCGAATACCAAACCACGCCACAAAATAACTTCCACCTATGCCGATCAAACTAAACAGAACGATTATGGCTACTTTCAACGCATCCATATGTTGCAGTACAAGGAAGTAAAAAACAATAATCGTGCCAATCAAGGCTTCGAGTATAAGTAAGAACTTGCCTTGCGTGGTGAGGTAGGTTTTGCACGTCTCATAAATCAATTCGGAAATTTCCAGCATCGATTCATGTACCGGCAAATTTTGCAATCGCTTGAACATCATCAACCCAAACAACAACCCGGCTACGCACACCACAAGGCCTGACATCAACAACGTTCGGCCATCAATTCCACCAAGAAATTTCACTTGACTCAAATCAGGCAATATAAGGTTTGCCTCACCCCCTGCATGGCTTTGCGCAAACATGGGCAAACCCATCAGGGCAATAAATAAAGTGAGCAGGGTTACCCCAAAGTTGCGACAAAGTACCGAAAGCAAAGTTGTTGCTTTTCGGGCTTCGACGCGGAAGTTGTTGAACATTCGGTTCTCCTCTTGAACGGGACAGGCTTCATCCACCAATCAGCACCACTGGTTGGGGTACATCGATATACGTTAACAAGTAAACAGACCGCAATCAAATAGCCATGCCCCACTCAACCGCATTATCGATGTGTTTTGCCTACACCAACTCGAGGATTAAACACTTCAAATACAGGGTTTCCGGCACTGTTAGCAGCACAGGATGATCAAGCGCTTGAGCGCGCCGATCAAGCACGCGAAGCGTCCGGCCGGTCTCAACAGAAGCCTGCGCAATCACTTCAAGCAAGCTCGCTTCACTCATGTTCTGTGAGCAGGAACAGCTAATAAGCACACCGCCAGGGTTCAGCAAATTAAGCGCGCGACGGTTCAAATCGTGATACGCCCGCGTCGCCGCCTCAACCTGCCCGCGCGATTTTGCAAACGCCGGCGGGTCGATCACGATGGTGTCAAAACGCCGTCCACTTGCCTGATACCCAGCCAGTGAATTAACCACATCCGCTTCCCGGAATCGAAGGTTCGTGATGTTGTTAGCTGCGCGATTTCGCTCAGCTGTGGCCAAAGCACGCTCACTGGAATCGACAGCTTCCACTTGATCCGCCCGCGCTGCCATGTGCAGTGCAAACCCACCGGTGGAGGTGAAGCAATCCAGCGCTTGCCCTTTGGCCCAACGCGCGGCCGCTAAATAATTTTCTCGCTGATCCAGAAACACACCAGTCTTTTGTCCATGCACCAAATCAGCTTCCAGCGTGAGCCCGTTCATACTCATCGTGATAGATTCAGGCACGTCGCCACTCACAACGCCGCCCACCTTCGGCAGATTTTCCTTTTCCCGAATTGCTGCCTCATTTCGCTCCACGATGCCTTTGGGCGAAAGCAACTCATTCAAAGCAGCGATGATTTCACCCTTCGCCGCATCCATGCCTTGTGTCGATGTTTGAATCACCAACCAATCCGCATAGCGATCCACTATCAAGCCCGGCAGTCCATCGGCTTCTGCATGAATCAACCGGTAGGCATCGCTGTTCAGGACCACGCGATTACGATAGGCTAAGGCTTTCGACAAACGGTCGCGCCAGAAATCAGCATTAACTTCTTCCACTTTGCGCGAAAGCATGCGCAGTGTAATTTGAGACGATGCTGAATAGTGAGCCGTACCCATGTTGCGGCCCTGTGCGTTCACCACACGAACAGCATCACCGGGACGCGCTTCCCCCCGGTCAGTAACATCACTGGCAAATATCCACGGATGGCCCGATTCGACGCGCTCGGCGCCATGACGATTAATACGAACTTGTGCAGTCACTCTCACCAGTGTAGAGATCTGGGACGGGGGTGTCATCCCCGAATCTATTTCACTTATTCCGGAACAAATCACTTTCCACGATCTGATGAATCATCTCGCCGAGCCCAAACCCGCTTCCCTTCTTCTTCTCCAAAATCTTTTCAATCTCGCCGCGATCAGTAATCCTGAATTCCGAAGTTGAACAATGCTGATAGTCGACTTTTCTTCACTAGGCATTTACGAATAACCCTTCGTGAGAATGCCACCGGAGGCACCGATATCTAACGCACAGATCAACTTCCGGATTCAGGTTAATCCGCATCAAGTCGCATCATGTCTGTCGCATCATGTCAGGTGACGGAGGCGCTAAAATGTGATAAGTACGGTGGCAAGAAATCGAGGGGAGGAATCAGCCATGAAACCATCAGACGCACTTACGACGCACCGTCATGAATTGCGGCAGCTTGTAACCCGTTACGGCCTATCGCGTCCGCGTGTGTTCGGTTCGGTTATCAGCGGCACCGACACGGAGGACAGCGATCTTGATCTTTTAGTCGATTCTTCGGAATCGACCACCTTGTTCACGCTGGCAGTACTGGAGCATGAAGCGCAGGAGTTGACGGGCGTCCGCGTGTCTGTTCTCACGCCGGGGTTCCGGCCAGTCAAGTTTTGCGATAGCGTTCTGGAAGGGGCTGAGCCCCTATGAAGCATCCAGAGCGGGTGTAAGACTACCTTGAACACATGTCAGAGGCTATCGACTGGGCAACGGAATATTGTCAACGTTTCGATAGCCTGAAGGCATTCACGGCAAGCCGCCGCGATCAGGACGCCGTAATCCGCAACATCGAAATCATTGGCGAAGCAGCCAACCGCATTCAGTAGCACGCGCCGGAGTTTGTAAAAGCTCATCCTAAGCTACCGTGGATACAAATGCGAGGGATGCGCAATAAAATGATCCACAATTATTTCGAGATGCAAGTCGATATTCTCTGGAATACACTCAAGGAAAACTTGCCGCCATTGAAATGACAAATCGAGGCGTTGCTAAGGCCGTGATCCGTTTTCAGCGCTTCAGAGAACTCCTCGCATCGGGTGTGGTTAACGGACTGCACTAAAATGGTCCCTAAAACTCCACGCCCATCGCTTGGCCTGTAATACATAGTGCCGAGAATGCGATCCGCCTGTGCCACGCATCCGTCCATTGTTATGGGTGACCTCACTTGCAGACAGCAATCATACGCCGGGCTTTGAACTCGCTCCCTGCCTTCGCAACTGGCCGATTTTGGCCAAACACCGGCAGCATGGAATCAAGGAACGGCAACGATAGCGCGACGCCAGCACCGCGCAGGACGCTGCAGGCGGGTGGAGCTGGAAAACATACCCCAATGCTGCTCAACGGAAAACCCGTCGAGGTTGAAACCAATATCGTAGTCAATTTCACCTTAACGAAGAAATAGAAAAAGGAGTCAAACCAAATGCAACTGAAAGCCCTATTGTTGCTTGCCACTCCGAGCGCGGGAACACTCGCAACGGGGCAAATCACTGGCCGCGTTTTTGAGCCATCGCGCGCCTTCGTACCCAACGCCCAAGTGAAGGTTGTAAACCTCGCCACCGATGCTACCGTAAACACGTTAACGGCCAATGATGCTACTTACCACGTTGGTCTATTGCCGGATGGCCGATATTCGGTGGAGGTGATGGTGCCGGGTATGGGAGCCTTCCGCCGTACCGCGCAACTAAACAACGGTAAAGATGCGCCGGTCAATGCCATTCTCCAACTCGGCCAAATTCAGAAAAATATCGAAGTGGCTGCCCAGGGAAAGCCAAAGGCTCAGCAGAATCCCCCTTCTCGCATTCGCGTCGGTGGCAATGTGCAGGCAGCGAAACCTACTTATCAGGGACCCCGCCTATCCGAAAAAAGCCAAGGAAGAGGGCCGCCAGGGTTCAGTCCTCATTCAGGCAGTAATTTTGAAGGACGGCACGGTCGGTTCGCTCAATTTGATGCCCGGCGCAGAGCCCGATCTGGCCGAAGCGTCTCTTGAAGCGGTAAAGCAATGGCGCTACTCCCCAACGCTCCTGTATGGGGAACCAGTTGAAGTAGCGACGGAAATTCAAGTGAACTTCAGTCTGGCTCAATAATCGCAGTTCGCCTTTCGCCAATAAACCTAGTGTAGTGTCCGGAAAATAGATGGACATTCAAATCGCCCGCTCGAACACACCGCGACGGGCAATCAAGAGAACTCACCTGACCGGCTCAGGCGGACCGCCCTGTTACTCGATTGGCGGAGCAAAAACACATTCAGCGACACGGAACCTCACACCGAGTCGCATGCTGCGTCACCGTGTCCAATTATTTAGTGGACACTTACACTAGAAACGGCAGTTGGACATACAGATCATTGGAACTTTCAACTCCTCCGCACCTCGCTCCTTTGGGTGACCAAGAGTACACCTGACCGGCTCAGGCGGACCGCCCTGTTACTCGATTGGCGGAGTAAAAACACATTCAGCGACACTGAACCTCACCCCCAGTCGCATGCTGCGTCACCGTGTCCAGTTATTTAGTGGACACTTACATTAGAAACGGCAGTTGGAGATACAGATCATTGGAATTTTCAACTCCTCCGCACCTCGCTCCTTTGGGTGACAAGTGTTTTCCTTGCAAAGGCTTGCGGCATAAAACATTCTTCTGCCTCGCGGTTGTCCAACTGCGGTTTCGGGCCCGGGATAAACCAAAATACAAAAGGCCTCCCGCAGTGGGAGGCCTTTTCTCTATCCAATTAACTCAGGTTAGGAAACTTTTACCTCAATCTTGCGAGGCTTAGCAACTTCCTTCTTCGGAATCGTCACGGTCAACAGGCCGTTTTTGTAATCGGCCGCCACATGTTCCGCATCCACCGAGTCAGGCAGCAGGAAGCTGCGGGCAAATGTGCCGTAGCTGCGCTCAATCCTGTGATAACCCGCCTTATCCTCTTGCTTTTCAAACTTGCGTTCACCCTTCACTGTCAAGGTACCGTTTTCGATGCTGATACCGATCTCGTTCTCCGTCATGCCCGGAATGTCAGCCTTCAATACCAAAGACTGCTCGTTTTCCAGAATGTCCACAGCCGGGGTCCATGGCCGGGCTGCGGTCGGAGTTGTGAAGAAGCGGTTAAGGCTGTCCTCAAGCATGCCGAGGTTGGCGAAGTTAACGAAAGGGTCGTATTTGGTAAGTGTCATGATTTGTTCCTCCAAGCGATCTTAAGATCTGCTATAAATTAAGTATAAAATATGACTATGATGTTGTCAAGGAATATTATTCCCTAACGGTGCTATTTGGGTTCCTCCTCATTTCCACACCAATTTTCTTCATATTCCCGACTCTCCTTCCGAAAAGCTCTTCAGAGGACAATTTTCCATGGAGCAATCAGCCAAATTAAGGTCCAGTCATCCCTTACTGCTGTTATGCCTTGCATTATCAATGGCTTGCACCAAGGCTCCTGTCAAAACGGCACCTCTGGCCAGTTCGCTCGAAAAGCCCTCCCCTTCAGTTCAGGCCGCCAGACAAACAAAGCCAATTTCCTATCCTTACTCCGTCGTCCCCGGTGGAGTACAGGTGAAAGAGGACTTGGCCCAAGCGATCACCCAGGATCCGGTCGTAGCCGCGCACTACAAAAATAGCCGCCCATCCGAAATGGAACCTGCTGTTTTGAAGGAAGATCGGACCGCCTACGTCAGCTATCGGGTTGGGGAAAAAATCTACTGGACTACACGCATGGTCACCTTACGCCAAGGGGAAAGCGTATTAACCGATGGCCAAGTTACCGTCCGCGGACGTTGTGGGAATCAAGTATCCGAAGTTCCGCAGGTTCCGGTTCTTTCCGCCGCTTTTGAACCAACTCCGGCAGAATTCGATCAACCAGTGGAATTGCGATTGCCGGTCCCTCCAGATTCTGTTGCCGCGTTGCCACCGATGCTGTTTGCAAATTTGCCGGGCGCAGGCCACCTTTCTGAAGAATCGCCCGTGTTTGAATCGCAATACGGCGAAATGATCGCCTTTTCCGCGCCTCCATATTTCCCAGGTGGATATGGCCCCCCTGTCTTTTTTGGAGGTGGCTCGCCTGCCTTCCCCAATTCGCCAATAGACACTGGAACAAACTCACCAAATTCAGGACCAGTGCTTCCGCCGTCGTCAAATGTGTCGTTTCCGCCTGGAACGATTGTCGTGCCGTCGCCAATAATGCCGCCACCCAACGCGCCACAGCCGCTGTATATTCCGATCCCTATTGATTCGCATCCGCCGGAAACGCACGTCACACCACCGGGAACTCCACCCACAATTCCACCCGGAACTCCCACTCCGCCGCCAGTGAATCCGCCCGTACTGCCGCCCGGAGTACTGCCACCGGGAGTGGTGCCACCCGGAATAGTTCCACCCGGAATAGTTCCGCCTCCACCCACTCCGCCGCACAATCCGCCGGCGTTGCCGCCAAACACCCCGCCACCATTTCCGCCGTCTGAGCCCCCAACCTCGCCAAACGTACCGGAAATGAATACCTATCTCTTGGCTGCCTCCGGGTTTCTTGCCTTTGGTCTGTTGCGCTATTTAGTGAAAGACAAAAACAAACCCGATGATGAATAAACCTGAATTCCGAAGTTGAACAAGTCTGTTAACGCGGACACTCGTGTCTGCCGACGCTCTTCGATCAGGCATTTACGAATAACCGCGAAATCAGCTACTCTTAGCTCGAAGCCATGCCTTCCGACATTCTTTCGCCAGCCGACGCCCGGGCAATCCGCAAACTGAAATCGCCAGAACACATCCAGGCGTTTCTCGATGAGCAGATCGAATACAACCACGAAGAAACCTGCTATTCGCCGCACCTGGTTTTCGAGCACGGCAAGGCGCATTGCATGGAAGGTGCCCTGCTGGCCGCCGCCGCTCTTCGCCATCTGGGCTTTCCGCCGCTGCTGGTTGACCTTGAAGCCACAGCTGACGACGACCACGTGCTGGCCGTCTATCGTCAAAATGGGCTCT
>JBBRJC010000164.1:0-7832 GCA_038220135.1 Bryobacterales bacterium
CAAAGATGGGTTGCGTCCGAAATAATAGATGGTGCCATGGAAATCGTTTGTACCTGACTTCATAGAGACGCTTAAAACGCCACCGGCGGAGTGTCCGAATTCAGCATCGACTGCATTTTGTTGCAGGTTTACTTCGGAAACCGCATCCATGGGAGGAGTGTAGGAAGACTTCTGGGTGGTCATTGACGGTGAACCGTCAAGGATGATGTCGTTTTTGGTGGAGGTGTTGCCACCGACGTCGATTTGGGAAGCGGCCCAGTGATGGAAGGGGCTCTGCTCTGTTGAGGAACGCAGCACGGTGGCCGGGTTCAATGTGGCCAGCAAGAATGGGTTGCGGTGAATGATGGGCAACTGGTTGGCCATCTTGGTGTCTAGGGTGAGCCCCATGGTGGAGGTATTGAACTGGACTGCAACCGGCGCGCCTTCGACCGTGATTGCATCACGCGTTGCACCGAGTTCCAGCGCAGTGTTGACGGTGATGTCGCCACGAGACTGGACCAGGATGTTTTTCTGGAGGTATTTTTTGAAGCCCTGCAACTCGACGGTGACTGAGTAATTGCCTGGGATTACGAAATCGAACAGGTATTGCCCGGAGGCGTTGGTTTGAGTGTTGACCTGAACACCGGTGTTTTCGTTGAGAAGTTGTACACTGGCACCGGCGATGACTGCTTGCGAGGTGTCAGTGACTGTGCCTTGAACTTTGGCACGGGAATCTTGCGCCTGGAGTGAGCCGGCAAGAAGTGCAGCAGCAACAAGGGCTGCGAGACGTGTGCGCATGGAAATGCCTCCCTGGAAATTAGCGATTACCTAATCTACAGACCGAATGAGGGCTGTGTCAATAAGGTTACGGGAGTGGCATGTTAACTTTCTGTAAAAGTGGCGAGTTGAATATTGGGGCCTCGGAGTTTTCTGATATACAACTTTTGTACTAAGTGTGTATAAATTAAGGCATGCGAATCTGTAGAATTCTGTTGGGACTAGTCGTTGCCGGCTTATCGATCAGTATTCCTGCGAGTGCGGCCTATTTTGAATCGGCCAGCTTGGGGCCGACTGGGGTTATTTTTCCTGGTCCGGTGATATTCAACAATTTCTTTGGATCGCAATTTTACGGAGTTCGTTTTGAAGTGACTGGGCCGATTCAGGTTACGGCAGTTGGTGCGCACATTGCGGGGAACCCGAATGCGGTTTCTCCTTTATTTGCAGCGATTGTTAGTTTGGATAGTGTCACTGCCATGCCTGTTGGGAGTCCGTTGAGTACGCCGCTGGCCGGTGCGACTTTTTATGCTCCGGTTGGGTCCACTGACTTGCGCATTCCGCTTTCCCTTAGTTTGAGTGCGGGGTATTACGGATTGATTTTTGGGGACGGGCTTTTTGGATCGCCGACCAACGGCGAGGCCACCCTAATCAATAATGGTGTTGCTTCTGTGTCGAATTTGCCTGATGCGTATTTTGCTTACAGCACTTTGAATTTTCCTGGTTTGCCATCGAGCGGGGTTTGGCAGTCGATGGGATCGAGTAATGTCCGGTTTGTGGTGGAAGCGGCTGGCTTTACCAGTTTGACTGGGAATGGTCCGCCAACCGGTAATCCGGAGCCGGGGAGTTTGGTGCTGCTGGGTTCCGGTTTGATTGCACTTGTGGTGGCTTCGCGGCGGAAGTGAGCCACTTTGGGGAACCCGCCCCTTTTCAATATTCTTATTTCAAAGACCTACGCGGCACGGTTGCTTGGTGACTCTATTTTGTGGACTGAGCGTGCCCTTTCCTTATCATGAGGAGTTGCTGTCTGGCGTCTCGTTGGATTGGAACGGTGCGGATTGGCTTGGTTCGGCGAGCGCCCGCAGCACTTTTTCCCTTTCTGGCTGGCCTACGATTTGAACCACAAGATCCATTAATGCGAAGAAAACTTTGCCGAGGCCTGTTTGGTGGGCCGTGTTGATTTCGATTGTGATTTGATTGGGACTGATTTCCAGTGGCATCTTTGTGGCAATCAAAACCGGTCGTTGAACGTTTGCGCCCAGTTTGGGGCGAATTTTGCTGCATTGCTTGAGACGGATGCGCGTGCCTTCGTGCAGATCATTAATAGTTTTAATAAATTTTGGGGACAAATCGCCGGTGAAGGAAAACGCCAGCACTTGGTTTTCCAGAGCCATTTGATTGAGTTCGCGGTAGGAATGTGGCGTGTAGATTATGGGTTGGAGGACGGGGTCGATCAACTGGCGAAGGATTTCAATGGCTGCTTCGCGTGCCTTGCCGGTGATGACCAATATTGGAGGCTTCTGATCCGGGAGCAGGGCTTCTGCCAACCAGAGCGCCAATTTGTCGGAATTTTCTGGTGATGTTTCGAATATTTGTTCGAAGCAGTTGGCAAGGGTCAGTTTGGTGGGTTCAGTGGTTGGGGATGGTTCGGTGTTTTCGGAGCGTTCAAAGTAGGCGTCGAAGTGTTGGGATGGCTGCCATTGTTTACCGGTGATGTTGATTACCTGGTGATCATCGGTGCCGAGGTCGATTTGATAGGTTTTAGGCGCTAATTTGGCGATGCGAGTATGGACGGATTCCTTATTCTTTGCGCCATGGGCCTGGGCATCCAATGAGCGGACGACGAAGGCGACGTGGTGGGGGGAGGGGAAATAGCCGAGGCGTTTTTCACCGAGGCATACTAGCCAAGTGAAGAAGTCTTCTGAGTAGATGGGCGTGGCTGTTGGGCAGGCGACGTAGGTTTGATTATTTTGGGAGAGGAATAGGGGGACGCGTTGGGCCAATTCCAATAAACGAATGCGCATGGGGATTTCCGGGATTTGTTTGTGGGACGACTTTGGCACGGTTACTCCTGTAAAAACGAAAATAGCGGCAAATTGCCGCCGGGACAAGGTTGATGCAAGTCCTATTTCTATTTTACGGAGGTGCTTCCTAATTTCAGGGGTTGAAAATGGGGTTTATGAGGGTGGTGGACGACGCTAAGTGATTGTTGATTGGTGGGTTACAGATTTTCGTCAAAAAAGTTGGATGTCCAGTGACCGTTTTGTGGGGAAGGGCGGAAATTCAAGTTTCGGCTGGGTAAGTGGCTGGGTAAGTGGCTGGGTAAGTGATGGTGTGGCCTTGGACTTTTGCAAATGGGGTAAGGGTGTGAATTTGACGGCGCGTTGCACTGAGGATGTCTTGGGTTGGGATGCCTTGGACCAGTAAAGCATCGGCGATTAGTGATCGGTGGCAGCGCCAGGGGACCGCTTCTGCACACATCAGGACGAGCTGGTTTTGGCTTGCGAGACTGATTAGTTCCGCTAGGGCGCGGGCGAAATCGGGCGTTTGCATGTAGTCGGCGTACCCGCGAAATGAGGCATTTTTCCAGCCGCTGTTAATGGACTGCGGTGTAGTATGGCGGAGGCCGCCGAGACCGGGAAGGTGTATATATTCCAAACCTGCCTGCTTTAAGGATAATGGCAAAGAATCCTTGTTGAATTGCGGATTATGGCGGGAACGCGGAATTGTGCGGACATCCGCCACGCAGGTTGCCGCGTTTGCCTCAAGCAGATGGATGAACTCTTCGATGGGCCGTGTGGAATGACCAATTGTCATTACCAGCGGTGCAGGAATTTTATTGGGCATGCTTTTGCACATGACCGGGGAAGAACTAGTGGTGTTCTGAATGCTCGCCAGCTGGTTTGGCGTCCATCACTTTCATCATAGGACATTGGGCCATTGAAGCTGCTCCCATGCTCATATGCTGCATCATGTGTTGCATCATTTCTTCTTGCATTTTTTCCTTTCTTGCATCCATCAGCATTCGCTTTTCTGCCATGGCGGTTATTATAGTGGCGATCATGTCAAGTTTGTCGTTTTTTGCGGCACGATTCATGTTTCCGAGTTGCTGGATGAGTTGGGCGTCCTGAGCCTTCATATCCTCTTTCAGCTTCATTTTCTGCTGCTTCATTTCCTGGCACTGTTCCATCATTTTGCCTGTCATCATCTGCTTCCCTTTACCGGGTTGTGCGGATAGGGATTGAGTTGTGATTAGTAATAGCGCAGCGAGTATACCTGAGGGGAGGATAAGTGTTGAGAGATTTAGGGTTTTCATAGTGGTGTTGCTGATGGGGACAGGCCCGAAGACCTGTCCGGGCGATTTATTTCGATGCCTTTGCCATTTCACGATGGTCGGTTGCCATTTGCCTTGCGCGGACGGAAGCTTTGTGAAGATCGTCTGCGAAAAACTGGCAGTGACCGGCAGTTTCGCCACTCATTGGATGCTTCATTTCATGCCCGGTTGGGTTGGCTTTATACTTGGCGGCTAATTCGTGGTGCTCTTTCGATTCGGCTTCCAGTTCGTCAGCTTTTGCGTCGAAATGTTTGGCGATTCGTTGATGGTCTGCGGCGGTTTTGGCGGTGCCGATGAGCGCTTTCAGATCCTGTTTATTGATGACGCCACCTTCAGCGGCATAAAGCAACGCCCCGCTGGCCAGCATTGCCAGCAACGAGAGACTGGTGGTTCCTTTTTTTATCCAATTTACTTTTGTCATTTGTCGTAACCTCCATTGAGAATTTGCCCGGCACGCGGGGACGACAGGGTCTGCAGCTATCTGAATCGAGGATGGCTGAGGGTTCGCGTGGTTCTCTTTTCATTAGGCACATTGGTGGCCGTTCTTTCAAACTGTTTGGTTGAAAGCTTTTAGGGGGATTAAGGATTGATTTTTGGTGACCGTAATTGGGCGAGTGACCTGGTTTGGTCATTCTGGGAAGTCTTTTAGTATGGCGGCTTGGTTGTTGAGATTGGCTATCGCCGTGCTTAAGATTTGAGTGGGCTGGTTCTACGAAGAACGCTCTGGAATGAATGTAAGGAGACTTGTAATGTTAAGCACAACAAAGTTGAAAGACCCTGTTTGCGGTATGGACGTGGATCAAGAGGGCGGGGGCTTAAAAACCGCGTATAAAGGACAACTCTATCTGTTTTGTGGGGCCAAGTGCAAAGAGAAATTCGATGCCGACCCGGAGGAATATGCGGGTAAGGCGGCTGGATCGATGGGATGGCTGTAGTGGAAAGGTCTAGCCGAAACTAGGGTCACATCGGCTCCGACCCTAGTTTTTTGATGGCCGATGGTGAACTTGGCATGATCTTCAAGTCAGGGACCAAGCCAAAGTGCCCTTCTACCTTATAGAAATAACTTTGCGTCCGGTGATGGGGATTTCGCCCACTAATGCGCGGGCTGCCGCTATTTCGCTGGCGGGCACGGTGGAGTAAGTTGTGATGTAAGCATTCACATCGGGAAAGCTGTTCAGTAAATAGGGATTGCCAATGGATAGCAGTACCACCGGTTTCCCTGATTTTGTGAGTGCTTCAACCAGGGCAGGGAAGTTACCACCAAGAGCCGTGTTGCCACGATATGCGCCGACTGAAACGAACGCTGCGACCACTATCTTTTCGCAATTTGCTGCATTGGCCTGCACTTCGTCCAATGCGCCCTGAGGCATGGTGGGATCGAGCAGAACGGCTGGCGTTTTTGGGGCCAGCTTTCCCATTTCCTCGATGAATACCAACCCCTGCTGCGTGGTGCGGCGTTCAGCCAGAACTACAATGCATGCCGTATCGAGGTTGCGCATGGGCACCAGATTCGCCTCATTCTTGAAGATCGCCACCGAGTGATTGGCGACGTTTTGAGCCGCCGCTGTATCCTCATCGGTTTCTAGAAAATCGGGGGCGGTGTCGGGATTGACAATGCGCTTGGAAAACAAGCCCAACTCCACTTTAGCAATCATCAATTTTTCCAGGCTATGTTCGATTCGGCGCACAGTAAGTCGCTTGCTTAGAACTGCTTTCACAACAGCATCAATGACTGCTGCGGGATTGCGGGGCATCAGTAAAACGTCGACGCCCGCTTCAAGCGCGCGAACAGCTGCTTCGCCACCGGGGAACATTTTCGCGAGCCCGGCCATGTCCATGGCGTCGGTTGTTACCAGGCCGTCGAACTTCAATTCGTCATGCAAGAGCTTGGTCATTACATTGTGGGAAACGGTTGCTGGAATTGGTTCTGTTTCCAGGGCCGGAATGGAGAAATGCCCGGTCATGATGGAATCAACTTTTGAGGCTATGGCGGCGCGGAACGGCACCAGTTCCACTTTGTCCAACTGCTGGCGTGTGGCTTCAATTTTGGGCATGCCCATATGGCTATCGACGGCCGTATCGCCATGGCCGGGGAAATGTTTGGCACAGACCAGAATTTTGTAGGCGGGGTTGGAATGGGCGCCGGCTATGAAGGCTTTCACGTGGGCGGCAACATCGGCTGGGCTTTGGCCAAAGGAACGGATATTGATGATCGGGTTGTCGGGATTGTTGTTGACGTCGGCTACCGGAGCAAAGACCCAGTGAACGCCCAGCGTGCGTGCTTCGCGTGCGGTTGCTTCACCCAGGCGCCGCGTTGCTTCCAGATCACCAGCGGCGTTATAGGCCATATTGTGCGGATATTTGGAGGTGCCATCGACACGCATGGAGGCACCGCGTTCGAAGTCCCCACCTACGATTAGTGGCAGCTTCGCCAGCTTCTGCATGCGGTTCAGGAAGCCGATCATTTCCTGCGGATGTGCGCTGCGGACACCGGTGCGGTCTGTGCGATTGACAACGATCAGGCCACCGACGCCGAGCACGCGCACCGCGTTATCGAGTCGGATGAATTCCTTCGATCTTCGCGATGGCATTTCGCCATAGGAGACGGCGATGATGAGTTGCGCGACTTTCTGACGTAGAGTGAGAGGCTTGATGTGAGCGCGGGCAATGCTGAGTGCGGATGCAGGCGTTACTGGTTTGGCAGGCGCAGATTTCTTAGTAGCGGCGCGATGAGCCGGCTGGGCTTGTGCCAGCAGCGTAGCAGCAAGAAGAAAGAGAACAAAACGAAGAATCGCAAAACCTCGAAAGCGTTACTGTGAGCTTGCCTTTTTGGCACGTGCTTTAGTTTGCTTGGCCATCGGCTTCTTCATTGTACGCCGAAGCAGCCTGTTGACGGCGCGCATCAACTGCGGCACTTCGTTTGCGCTCTTTTGAATGACCACGTCTGCGCCGGTATTGGCTTCAGTGAGGCCCAGAGCCTCAACCACACCAGACAGCAGCACCACGGGCATTGCAGGCTTGACCAAACGTATGGCTGTGATGAAGTCTACACCGGGCATGCACTTCATTTTAAAGTCGGTAATCACCAGGTCAAAGTCCAGGGTTGGGTTCTCTTCCAGCACCTTTCGTGCATCGGTGGAGATTGTCACGGTGTAGCCCATTTCGTCAAGTACGCTGCGGCGTGCGGACATGCCCCGTTGGTTATCGTCAACCATCAGGACGTGTTGCTTTTTGGCGGAAGGAGTTGGATTCGATCTCATCATCAACAGCAGTGAAGTTAACAGACGTGTAACAAACTGTCAAGGAATCTCTATGCGCTTGAAACAGCGAGACAAACAAATCTTGACATGAATTGGAAGGTCTGAACGCTTACTCAACTTCGCGTGCGGCCGTATATCCGGGTTTCGCGACGATGGTGTATTTCATTGGCTTATTTTTCTCATCGACAATGCGCAGGGGTTCGTTTGTTGCGGGGTTTACTAACTCCACTTTAAGCTTGCGATATTTTCCATCTTTAACCGTATTAGTTGATTGGAAAGCTAATGAATACTGATTTCGCAATGCGTCGTGAATGCCGCCGAATATATTCCCCATTTCACCCATAAAGCGTGGGAAAAATGCCTGGCCACCGGTTTCTTTGCAGAATGTTTTTAACTGGTTATCGGCCTGTAGGAAGTCCATGCGGGCGATGGCGCTCATGCCCCCGCGGGCATCGGACATTTCGCGGGCCATTTGAAGGATGCTG
>JBBRJC010000165.1:0-7788 GCA_038220135.1 Bryobacterales bacterium
CAGTCGGCGACCGCGCTTTGCCCGTATTGGGAGACAAGCCAACCGAAGGAACTCGTCTATTACTCCCTGACAATCTGGAAAATGTCTACAATCAAGAGATGATTTTCTGGACATCAATCGTCAGCGTCATCTTTGCCCTCGTAGCCGCAGTTTTGTGGGGCCCATCCGCGCTCGTCTACTTACCGGTTCTTCTATCGGGTTGGGGAACGCTTGTCTCCAAAATGCAGGACGGTTCCACAGTCTCCGGAGAGGGCCCTTTCTATGCGGCCATGAAGAAAGTCTCTCTACTTAACGCTTTCGCTGCCGCAAGTGCCTTTTTGTCTGCGCTTGCCCAAGCGATTACGTTGATTTGGCCGCTTTATTGCAACGTTGTCTGAGCACGTACACTATCTCGAAGCCGCAAGGGTCGGGTGTTCTGATCCCAAAGTTGACATAGCGCGTCTACTAAAAGTGATCTTGTTCAGCCGTCATTCCGCCTCCAGTAAATTACCAGATTTGCACTTACAAGCAGGGCTTAGTGCCATCACCATTGTAGGTTAAGGTTAGATTCAAAGATCGTGTGTGCGTGCTGATCACCACTTCCGGATCGATTGGAAGTAGCAATCCGTGCCCGTTACGCACGTACGTACGACACAATTTGTGAACTTCCCATCGTTCGCCAATGCGCAGGCGACGCTCGTTGGACGCGTTATTGCGGTTACATCGTTGCGGGTAAAACCGCTTCGAGGGCAACTAGGGCTCGTGTGGTGCCGACATTTATTGCTGCCACACTCCAGACCCAAGGTTACTGAGGGAAATTGGATCATTTGGCCAGGAGAGCCGGGCAATTTCTCGGCGAAGCCGCCTTTGCTATGGCTTACGAATCATGGGAACAATTTGGCTACGGGGCTAAGTGCCCAATAGGTAAACAATCTTCGAAATCCTATGAAAGGTTTTATCATCTTTCGAGGCGCTAACCCCCTTTTTGTGATTTCAATGACGCCAGAACGAGCATTCGGCTAATTGCTCAAGGGCTGGGCTAGGGGCATTTTTCGGCACAGAGAAAACGAAAGAACGCATTCACTGCGGAGGCGCTTACACAGATTTGCCAACTCCCAAATTTCCCTACACTAACAGGGGCGTTTATAGATTTGCCGACAATTCCAGCTAGCGTGTCTGCCAAACACCCCGCCCTTAACCAATCCCCCAGTACCACCACCCCAAAAGTACCATCACCCCCCATCCCCACCAAAAAATAAAAATCAACCCCAACCCCATCAACAACCTAGCCCCACCCAAGCAAGCACCCCACAAACCCCATGCGCTACCTTCAAACCCAGAAAGGAGCCCCCCGCTCCTCCAAAACAGAAAAGAAGGAGCCCGCATGTCCACCGCCGCACAAATCCACGCCAACCAACTCAACGCCCAAGCCTCCACCGGCCCCCGCACCCCCGACGGCAAATCCGCCGTCTCCCAAAACGCCAAAAAACACGGCCTCACCGCCTCCTACCCCGTCATCCGCTCCGCCGACGAACTCGCCGCCTTCAACGCCCTCGAATCCGCCTACCAATACGAACTCCACCCCTACACCCCAACCGAGCAAACCCTGTTCAAGCAACTCGTCCTCGCCTCCTGGAATATCGATCGCTGCCATCGCCTCGAAGCCGAACTCGCCGAATCCACCCCTACCGATCCCCTTATCGACGAAACCACCTACAAATTCCTAGCCCGAATCGAATCCTACCGCACCCGCGCCGAACGCCTATTCCACCGTAACCTAAAGCAATTAAAAGCAATTCCATCCACCCGCCCCATTCCGCAAAACAAACCCAAACCAGAGCCCCAAACAGAACCCAAACTAATCCAACTCACTAGAAAAATCGGTCGAAATGACCAATGCCCTTGCAAATCCGGCAAAAAATACAAATTCTGCTGCCTCAACAAGCCCAACCCCGTCTGGCCAGTAGGAGAATTGATCTGACCCAGGCTCCCGCACACGCCAAAATCTTCCACAAAACCAGCTCCCAAGCCCAAACTCTGCCCGCCCGCCGAACAAATCCCAATCACCGCGCTAGGCACTTTCGCCTGCTATCCGCTATAATAATCTTTACGTCGCTCCGGCGCCGCTGGTGGAGGTGTGTATGTTCTTCAGTCTTCGAGAATTGGAGATCCGCCCGCAGCCATTTGAACAAAACTTCCCTGTCGGGGAGTTCACGTTCGACTTGCCGGGCAAACCTGGAGCTGTTATCCAGAGTGATCCGGTGGAAACTTCCGGAGTCGCTGAGCTGGAAAGCTTAAGTGGCGAAATTCATGTCAATGGTCACGTCAAAGCCAATCTGGAAACAGAATGTGCGAAATGCCTCGAAAAGGCCGTGATCGAAGTGGATTCAGATTTTGATCTAAGCTACATGCCCGAAGGCCTTGCGGCTGAGGGCGGGGAAGTTGAGATCGGTGATATTGAAGCCGAGGTTGGGTTCTATAGTGGACACGGCCTCGCATTGCGGGACGTCATTGAAGAGTATCTGCTGCTTGCTGTGCCGATGAGGCCAGTTTGCAGCGACGATTGCCTCGGACTTTGTCCAGTTTGTGGCACGAACCGCAATGAACAACAATGTAAGTGCTTGCCGTCGGTGGTGGACGAACGATGGTCAGGCCTGAAAACAATCGAGCAGTAATGTAAAGGAAAGTTGAAATGCCAAATCCTAAAAGACGCCATTCCAAACGCCGCACTTCCATGCGCCGTGCGCACGACCATCTGACCCCTGCCGGCGTCTGCCAATGTCCGCAATGTCACGAAACAAAGCTGCCTCACCGCGCTTGTCCGCATTGTGGCTTTTACAAAGGCCGTGAAGTTGTTGAAGTAGAGCAACAGTAATTTTCTCCGGAGCCAACTTGCAACCTATGGTGACTATCGCCGTAGACGCAATGGGCGGAGACAATGCCCCTAAACCAGAAGTGGAAGGGGCAATTCGTGCTGTTCGCCACTTGCCCGTTCAAGTAATTCTTGTCGGCAAGGAAGACGTACTGAAAGCTGAACTCGCTCATCATCCTGGCTGGGAAAAACTGCCGATCAAAATCGTGCATGCCAGTGAAGTGGTTACCATGGACGAATCGGCCGGTAAGTCGTTGCGCAGCAAGAAGGATTCTTCCATTCGCGTTGCCTGCCGCCTTGTTCGTGAAGGCCAAGCCCAAGGTGTAGTTTCAGCCGGTAACACAGGTGCGGTTATGGCTACTGCCAAAACGGTGCTCGGTGTGGTTACTGGAATTGACCGGCCCGCTTTGGCTAGCGCGTTTCCAACTTTGACCGGCAAATCGGCGGTAATTGTGGATGTGGGCGCCAATGTAGATTGCTCTCCAGAAATGCTGGCCCAGTTTGCCTTGATGGGGCATCTGTACTCGAAGCTGATTTTCAAAGTAGCCAAGCCGCGGGTTGGGTTATTGTCAATCGGTGAAGAAGAACACAAAGGTAACGAGCTAACAAAGGCCGCAACGCCGTTGCTCAAGACCATGCCGATTAATTTTATTGGCAACGTGGAAGGGCGCGATGTTTACACCGGCCATGCTGATGTAATTGTTTGCGATGGGTTCATTGGAAACGTGGCGTTAAAAGTTAGCGAAGGCCTGGTTGATGTGATGAAGCATCTGCTGCAGGATTCGCTGAAGGCTACAATTTCCGGTCAGATTGGTTACGTGTTTTCCCGTTCCGCTTTTGCCGACTTTAAGAAGCGCGTCGATTATTCTGAGTTTGGCGGTGCGCCATTGCTTGGAGTGAAGGGCGTTACAATTATTGGGCACGGCCGCTCCAACGCGAATGCGATGAAAAACGCAATCCGCGTTGCATCCGAATTTGCTTCAGAGCATCTAAATAAGATGTTGGCAGAGGGTTTGCATGAATGGCATCACAAAACGAAAGCGCACACTGTTGCGGATTAATGTAAAACCGCTGCACACTCTCGCCTGCTTGCTGCTGGCTGCCGCCACCCTCGGTGCCCAACCGAAAAACCCTGTTAAATGGACCCTTACCCCCGATGCTGTAAAGCTCGGCCCCGGCTCCCACGTCGCCATTCATCTTGATGGTGTGGTTGACGCTGGCTGGCACGTCTATTCCATGACCACGCCCAAGGGTGGCGCGCCGCAATCACGCATCGCTGTTGCGGAAAATCCGGTCGTCAAATTCGTTCGATTTTTTCAGCGCAAACCGGAAACCAAGCTCGACCCTAACTTCGGCGTCAATACCGAAAGCTACGAATCGAAAGTGGGCTTTGTCATTGAAGCGGAAATTGCAAAGGATGCTCCCGCCGGTCCCTTCGAACTAACTGCAAACCTTCGCTACAGCGTCTGTTCCGATAAAGAGTGTCTGCCGTTGAAACGGACTGCGGTAACCGATCTTGAAATCTCCGCAACCGCTCCTGTTGCGACTATGGCCACGCCTGCTGCTGATTTCTTCGTCGTGGATGTGACCAAATCAACTACCATTCCAGCCGCAACCACCACTTTTAAGACAACCGATCAAGCTCTTGGTCCATTCCTTCTGCTGGCCTTTGGCTTGGGTCTGGCCGCTTTGTTCACGCCCTGCGTTTTCCCGATGATCCCGTTCACGGTGAGTGCATTTCTAGACCAGCCCACCGGAGCCTGGAAAAAAGCTCTGGTGTTCTGTCTGGGAATCGTGGTCATGTTCACCGCCCTCGGCTTCGGGTTGACGGTTGCACTTGGTCCTTTCGGTGTCGTGCAACTCGGTTCCAACGTTTGGGTCAATACATTTATCTCAATTGTCTTTCTAGTGTTCGGCCTCAGCCTGCTTGGCGCATTTGAACTGACGCTGCCACATGGCTTGGTGAACAAGTTGAATGCTGCATCGGGGCAGGGTGGTTATGCCGGCGCGCTGCTGATGGGCTTTACCTTCACCCTTACTTCATTTGCCTGTGTTGGTCCGTTCATGGGGACGTTACTTGCTGCCTCAGTTCAGGGCGACAAGTTGCAACCGGTTTTGGGTATGGCCACATTCGCCGCCGGTTTGGCCCTTCCGTTTTTCCTGCTTGCCCTGTTTCCTTCCTATCTCCAAAAGCTGCCTCGTAGTGGTGGTTGGCTGATGCGCGTCAAGGTGGTGATGGGCTTCATCGTCCTCGCTTTCCTGTTGAAGTATGTCAGCAATATCGACAGTGTCATGCAGTGGGGCCTGCTGCCTCGCGAGCGTTTCCTCGCATTCTGGGTTGTGCTATTTGCCATGCCCGGCGCATACCTGCTGGGCTGGCTGCCGCTGGAAGGCATCAACAAGAACGAGGCGCTTTCCGTTACCCGTCTCGTCATCGGCTCCCTGTTCCTGGTGTTTGCCCTGAGTCTGGTGCCCGGTATGATTGGCGCTCCGCTAGGGGAATTAGATTCGATGGTGCCAATGAGCACACGTCCAGTTGGCGGTGGCGGCGGCGAAGCGGGGCTAACATTTTTCAAGGATGACTATGGCGGGGCTCTGGCCAAAGCTAAGTCAGAAAACAAGCTGCTATTTGTCGACTTTACTGGTTACGCCTGTAGCAATTGTAAGTGGATGAAGTCCAACATGTTTCCCAAGCCGAACATCCAGGCTGCCTTGTCAAAATTCGTTATTGTTGAACTTTACACAGACGGAACCACCGCCGTTAATGAGCAAAATCAGAAGTTACAGGAATCGCGCTTTCAAACCGTGGCACTACCCTTTTACGCGATCATTGATGTCGACGAGAAAACGGTCGCCACCTTTTCTGGTGTAACGCGCGACCCTGCGGAATTCCAAAAGTTCTTGGAAACGGGTGCAGCACGGTGAAGATTTGGCTGCTTGTTCTGACAATTAGTGCCTCTTTGCTGGCGCAGGATCCCATTCGTGGATTTCCCCAAACTGGCGTGAAGCCGCAACTGGCGCTGGAATCACAAGCAGCCTCTGCAGTGGAAGCAGCCAGAATCGGCGCTCATATCAAACGCATGTCGGCTGAGCCTCATGCTGCCGGGTCAGTAGCCTCGCACTCGGTTGCTAAATACGCGCTGGAGCAGTTTGAAAAATGGGGACTCGAAGCACAGATTGAGCAGTTTGAAGCGTTACTGCCTTACCCTGTTGAACGGTCGGTGGAGATGGTTGCCCCGGTCCGTTATAAGTTGCGCCTGGCTGAGCCGTCTGTTAAAGAAGATCCTGATTCCAGTGATTCCAAGCAATTGCCCACTTACAACGCTTACTCTGCCTCGGGCGAAGTTACTGCCGAAGTTGTATATGTCAATTACGGTATTCCTGAAGATTACGAATATCTGAAAAAGATCGGTGTGGATGTACGCGGAAAAATCGTGCTTGCCCGATACGGTAAAAGCTGGCGCGGCACCAAACCCAAAGTGGCCGCAGAAAACGGGGCTGCCGCTTGTCTGATATTTTCCGACCCTAAGGACGATGGCTATTGGCGCGGCGACGTTTATCCTGCAGGTCCATTTCGTCCTCCACAAGGCGTGCAGCGTGGCAGCGTGATGGACATGCCAATGCATGTTGGCGATCCGCTAACACCGGGTTGGGCTTCCGTTGTCGGCGCAAAAAAGCTGGCCATCAAAGATGCCAAGAGTCTGATGACCATTCCAGTGCTTCCGATCAGCTATGGTGACGCCCGGCCGATTTTGGAGAAACTGGCAGGCCCAGTGGCTCCTGAAGATTGGCGTGGCGCTTTGCCGTTCACCTACCACATCGGCGCTGGCCCTTCCAAATTGCACTTGAAATTGAAACTGGATAGCGGCATCAGGCCTGTCTACAACGTGATCGCCAAAATCCCCGGGCAGAATCCTAATCAATGGGTGATTTACGGCAACCATCACGATGCCTGGGTGAATGGAGCGAACGATCCTGTGAGCGGTGCCGCCGTCGTGCTCGAAACGGCTCGAGTATTGGCCGGTTTGCAGAAGACCGGATGGAAGCCCAAACGGACAATTATTTTCACCCTCTGGGACGCTGAAGAATTCGGCTTGGTCGGCTCCACCGAGTGGGTGGAAAAGCACCTTGTTGAGTTACAAAAAAAGGCTGTTGTCTATCTCAATTCCGATTCCAATTCCAAGGGAACTTTGGGTGCTGGTGGGTCACATTCGCTTGAACAGTTTATGGAGCAGGTGGCGCGCGACACCAAAGATCCGGGCACAGGCAAAAGCTTGCTCAACTCGCCTGGAAGGGGCACGGAAAGGCCGAAAAATTTCAGGCTAGGCGCACTGGGAGCTGGTTCAGACTATGTTGCTTTCATGCATCACGCCGGTATCGCCAGCATGAACCTTGGTTTTTCCGGGGCCAATAGTGGCGGCGTTTATCATTCGATTTACGACACCTACGCCTGGTACACACGCTTCGCCGACAAGGACTTTGTGTATGGCAAACTGCTTTCGGAAGTGATGGCCCGGACGATTTTGCGATTTTCCGAGTCCACAGTTTTGCCATTTGAGTTCGCCCGTTTGGCTTCCACGATCAAGGAATATACTGAAGATATCGACAAGCAGGCGGCTACGAAAAAAGTGGATTGGCAGACCGTGCCAGCAGAATTAGCACGCATGGAATTGCTGGCAAAGCAGTTCGACGTGCAGGTGGCTCGCGTCACAGCCCTGAGCGGCACTGGCGGTCTAGCCGCAGTAAATGTGGCCCTGGCCGCAATTGAACAAGGCCTGCAAATAGATGCCGGGTTGCCGCAGAGCCCCTGGTACAAACACGCCCTGACAGCTCCTGGAATGTACACCGGCTACGGTGCAAAAACATTGCCCGGAGTTCGCGAAGCGGTTGATCGCAACCGCACAGCAGAGGCTAACGAGCAGGCCAAAATTTTAGCC
>JBBRJC010000166.1:0-7747 GCA_038220135.1 Bryobacterales bacterium
AGCCGCATTCGCACAATCACCGTCGAAGCCACTGCGCACCGCACCAGTTGAAAAGTTGACAGTGAAACTCGGCTTCCGGGATTGGGGTCCGTCGACGGTTCGAGGCACAACTATCCTGGCCGGAAACCAAACCAATCGCGGTGGACTCTTCGCCATCGACATGGTTAGTGGAAAGTTGCTGTGGTCCCATCGGCCAGTTTTCAGCAGCGGAACAGCATCTGTTTCCACGCCGCCGGCCGTATTCGAAAACATCGTAATTACGCCCTACGCGGCAGCACATCCAGGCGCGGTGGTAGCTGTGTCGCTGACCACAGGAAAAGAGCTGTGGCGCGGTCCAGATCCGGCGCAGGATGCCGCAGTAGCCGTAAACGCCGGACTCGCTTACGTCCTCTCCAAGAATGGCAATTTTTATGCGCTCGATGCTGCAACCGGACGCGAGAAATGGAAAGTCACATTCGCCACCAATCGGGCAGTTTGCGCCTCTCTGCCAATCATCCGCGACGACACAATTTACCTCACCGGAAGTGCCGGCGCCACAGCAGGCGATCCATCCAAACCAGCCGGATATTATCTCTTCGCGCTCGATGCAACCACAGGGCATGAACGTTGGCGATATCGCGCCCAGGCGCCTTACTTGCATAGTGGTGTTTGTCTGCGCCAGCCCGTTGTTACCACAGACACTATTTATGGCGCGGGTGAATCGCATCTTTTTGCAGTGAACCGCGCCACGGGACTTGACCGTTGGAAGCCAATCGAAATTCGGCGGCCAGTGGAGGGTACCGATCGCGCCGCCGAACTTTTGAGCCTGATAGATGCGGGGGCTGTATTGATCGGGCAAACATCCGGTTTTCTCATCGCTTTTGACAAGGCCTCGGGGCGCACAGCGTGGCAGATTGCAGGTCAATTTCTCGGGCGGTCCTCATCAACGGCAGTCGTCGGGAATGTCCTCTATTTCGTTGGTAATTTGCAGCAGGCAGCAACACAAGCGCCAAGCGAAATCCATGCGCTGGATCTGGACTCACGCAAAATTCTCTGGTCATTTTCGCGTCAAACTGCCGACCCCAAATGGTCCTTCGGTTATCTGACCCCAGTTGATGGCGGACTGTGGGTGGACGCCTACGAAGCCCTGATCAAGCTGCAGTAAAATGCGTTTACGGCTCTTCCGGAAACTTTTCCAGATCGGTGGGCACTTTTCCATCCAATTCTAAAATGATCACAACAAGGCCCTGCTCCAAGGTGGGCTTCACCGAACCCTTGTAGTACATCTTCGTTGACTCACTATATGCAACCGCGTCCACTCGATAAGCGTCAGACTTGGTACAAGGGTCAAATAGCGTCTCCAATCCTATTGAGGATTCCGGCCAAGGTGAACGCTTATTCCGAATGATTGTGCCGGATCTGATTCACCTTCGTCAAGGAAACCTATCTGTTGTATCTGTTGTATCCGTTGCGAAGCGAAAGCAGCGGCAGCACTGGAGGGGTGCGCGACAATGCAAAAGTCAACATCCTTCGCGATAATGTGTGCATGCCTCATATCGGCAGCACGACTGCCGCGCCTGAAGAGTCTTTTACAAGGCCTAGTTTGTGCCCACAAGCAGGATATGTCGAACTACCAATATGAGCGAAGTTCGCACGACAAACTCCAGTCCACCAACTGTTCCGCCAGTGTAGCACCGGGATTTGCCCACCGTGGTAACAGGAAGTTACCGAGCCGAGCGCGCCAGCAAGCGGTGTGCAAATACGGTAATGTTTTACAGAAACGATATTCTAAAGTTGCTTACGTCCCAATATTGCCATAGCAACCAAACCAAGGCCGATCAGCGCAAAGGTGGCAGGCTCAGGGACGCCCGCGCCGTATGGCTGATAGAGACTATAAAAGGGATCGTTGCTCCAGGAATTATTGTCAATTAGTTGAACTTGGCCTGTGGTCCACTGCACTGCGTTCGTGCGAACCATCATTATGTAGGAGGACTCATTGGCTGCGATTGAATTGCTACCTGTGCCGAAGTTGAAGGTAATTGTAGAACCATTTAAAGCGCGAACCGCTGAAGTGGGACTGTTGCCTGCTGTCCCGGCTTGGAAGTTCACCGAGCCGTTGCCGCCACCATCAAAATCGTACTTGATATAGCCGATGTCGTTGACTGCGTAAGTGGCAAAGCTCGATTCAATCAACTTCGTAATCACTTGCGATGAAGCCGAGTTATTGGAAAACTGGTAAAGAAAATCGAGAGTTCCTGCTGCATTCTGCAATACTGCGGAGCGAAGTACGCCACTCCACAAAGTATTGTTCACGTTCGTTGTCGAACCCGCCCGAAATGTTCCGGAGTAAGGGTTGGAAGCTGAGCTGTTGAAGACATCAAAAGTGGTTGTAGTGGCACCTGCAAGAAGCGGAGCAGCATAGCTCGACGGCAGGAACATGCTCAAGGTTAGGGCGAGTGTGGCAAAGCGAGAAATCATTTTGAACTCCAAAGTGGACCTCCAATCAGTGCAGGCTGGTGAGTTGTTACGCTCTTTCAAACCGCCTGCGTTTCGTCAATCGTGCCTGCTGTTCTAGACACTCTTGCGAACACTCAGATATTACGAGTCCTGCCGGGTACGGTAAATCGTTCTGATGTACTGGGAAGCTATTTCCCTAAGGTGTCTGAAATGGGGAGATGCGGAAGGAAATAAGGTATTTTCGTGACTGATGGGGGAGTGAAATGAAACCGTCTTCCCACAAGAAGTACTAGCGAAAGATGTTGGTTTTGGGGTGTTGGTTCCTGGTACCAGGAGGGGCGAGGGGTAAAAATAAATTTTAAAGTACTGCGAAAAAGATCAAATTTCGTATTCTGGCGGCTTCGGACGGCCGATTGGAATGCGATCCCAGATCCGCTCGTGAATGAAATAGAGCCCCAATTTCAACACACTGTCGATAAGCCCGGCACCAGTTGAAGCCTTCCAATCATGGGAATAGAAATAGACAATTGCAGCCGTTGCCAAGGAGCCCAAAATCCGGTAACTGAACGTTTTGGCAATACTTCTGGTGTGCGATTCCATAATGGCTCAATTTCAATCATACCAAACTCTATGGGGATAGAATACTATATTGAATTCCGGCCCAGACAGCTATAATAGGAATGTGCCCAAAGTCACTTTTCTCCCGGCAAACATCACTGTCGATTACGACCCAGCTACCATGCCTTACCATGAGCACGGCAAGCAAGGATCTTTGCTCGATATCGCGCTAAACACTGGATTACATCTGGAACATGCCTGTGGTGGCAATTGCGCCTGTACAACCTGCCATGTGATTGTGAAGGGCGGTGAAGAGCATCTTTCCGAGATGGAAGATGACGAAGCTGATCGCCTCGATATGGCTCCTGGCCTGACTCTGCATTCACGCCTCGGCTGTATGGTGGTGGTGAAGGGCGATGTAACGGTGGAAATCCCGGACTGGAACATTAACTATGTCAGCGAGGGTGGCGGATCGATCAACCTGGGAAGCGCGATCCCACCCCCGAAAAAATAGTTTACTTTAAGATTGCCAAGCCAGCGATGCGGTCTAGCTCTGTCTGGGTTGGCATTTCGTTTGTAGAAATAGTGCTATTGGACAAACGGCCTTCCGCATAAACGGAATTGGTCAAGGTTCTATTAACTCCTGCCACGGGGTCAGCCAATTGGCTGAACGGATCCGTCAACGCTGTAACATTGGCTGCGGCCTGCGAATCATGCGAAGCCGACTCGGCTTTGAAAGCAACATCAGCCACCGAAGTCGCCTCCTGATTCTCGGCCGACCGCTGTTTGGCGGCAAAAATCATATATCCCGCCGTTACGAAAGATACTACAGCAAGAACACCAAAGATGATCATGATACGAACTGTGGACACTGTCTATAACCCTCTTATTTGAGGTTATAGATACATTGTGAATTGAGAAATCGGGGAAGACCTTGGCGGGAAATGAAAACAGCCTTAGGGGGTTTCCAGAGACTGCCTGAAAACCCTAAGGCCCTTTAGAACTAGTACTTTGGAACCCTTGGGTCAACCTGGTCGCTCCAGGCTAAAATCCCACCGGTCATGTTCTTCACATCCTTGAAACCGGCTGCACGAAGTGCTTCACAGGCTTTTGCGCTACGGCCGCCTGCTTTGCAATGAACCACGATGTCGTCGTCGGGATTCAACTCACCCATACGGCTCCCAATCTCACCCAGGGGGATCAATTTGGCTTGCGGAATATTGCCGATCTGGTGTTCGTAAACTTCACGAACATCCACTAAGGTGAACTTATCGCCGCGGTCCAACCGCTCTTTCACTTGTTTGACTGTAATTTCAGTTTTTGACATGCTTGGCTCGGCTGGTGCTTCCGGAAAGATTCCACAGAATTGTTGATAGTCGATCAGTTTGGTGATGGTTTTATTGTCACCACAAATTGGACATTCCGGATTACGCCGCAATTTCAGCTCACGGAATTTCATGTTCAGGGCATCGTACAGCAGCAGGCGGCCCTTCAAAGTCTGGCCGATCCCCAACAGCAGCTTAACGGTTTCCGTGGCCTGAATCACACCAATCACACCGGGAAGAATTCCAAGTACGCCACCTTCGGCACAGCTAGGCACCAAACCGGGCGGGGGTGGTTCAGGATACAAACAGCGGTAGCAGGGGCCGTCTTCATGACCAAACACCGAGGCCTGGCCCTCAAAGCGGAAGATCGAACCGTAAGCATTCGGTTTGCCCAACAATACGCAGGCATCGTTCACCAAATAGCGGGTGGGGAAATTATCGGTGCCATCGGCTACGACGTCATAATCCTTGATGATGTCCAAAGCATTTTCGCTGGTCAACGGCGTATCGTACTTCACAATTTCCAGATACGGGTTGATGTCGAGCATGCTTTCCGCCGCCGAGTCGACCTTCTTTTTGCCTACATCCTTGGTGCCATGAATGACTTGGCGCTGCAGATTGGAAAAATCCACCACGTCGAAATCAACAAGCCCGATTTTGCCGACGCCAGCCGCAGCCAGGTACAAACCCAGAGGAGCGCCTAAACCGCCGGTTCCAACCATCAGAACACTGGAATTTTTCAACTTCGTCTGGCCTTCCAGTCCAACTTCTGGAAGGATCAGGTGACGGCTATAACGCTGCAGTTCTTCCGGTAAAAGCTGTTTGGCCATTAGCGGCCCCCGGCGATGCTCGGAACAATGGAAATGGTGTCGGTGTCGGCCAGCGGGGTAGCTTCCTTCTTGATGTAGCGAATGTCCTCATCGTTCAGGTAAACATTGACGAAGCTGCGCAGCTTGCCTTCGTCGTTGTAGAGGTGCTTCTTCAATTCAGCGTGGGCTGAGGTAAGGGCGTTGAGCGCCTCGCCAACAGTTGCACCGGTCACTTCAACCGTGTCTTTCTTGTCGCAATATTGACGCAACGGCGTCGGGATCAAAATCTTTGCCATACGATTAATACTTAAGCTCCTCTTTCACTGCTTCGGTCTGCTCTGCATTGGGTAGGAAGGAGTTCGCATGATCGAACTCGCCCTTATAAATTGAGAGGACTACGAAGGAATACCATGGGCAGGAATTCTTCAAATCGGTTTCCGAAAAGTATGCGTCGCAATCCGGGTGCGAGTGAAAAATGCCAATCAGATCCATGCTCCGGCTCCGCGCTTCGCGATCTGCCTTCAGCAAGTCTTCCGGGCGCAATTCGTAGCGTTCATGCTGAACGCCGGTGAAAGCGTTTTCGATGGGCACAGACACCTTGACCGATTTATTATCGCCATCAATGGTGCCAAGCATCGCGCCGCAGCACTCGTTGGGGTATGTAGACTTGGCATGAGACACCATCACCTGCCAAGCTTCTGAGTCTATTTGAATCATCCTGGGAATCTTCTATTTTAGCGCTATTAGTATTCCGGGTCGTCCCAGAACTTTTCACTCAAGTATTTTTCGGCACCATCGCAGAGAATGGTCACCAGCACTCCGGACTTGCCTTCGGCCACCAGACGCTTGCCGATGATGCGGGTAGCATGTACATTCGCCCCTGCGGAGATGCCCACCAAAATGCCTTCTTCACGAGCCAGACGCTTCACCATTTTGTAGGCGTCTTCGGTTTCAATCCACAAATTATCATCGGCCAGTTTGTCATCGTAAATGGCCGGCACAATGGCCGTGGGCATATGTTTCAGCCCTTCCAAACCGTGAAAGCCACTGGATGGTTGCGCGGAAATGCATTGCACATGAGGCATGCTTTCCTTCAATCGCCGAGCGGTACCCATGAACGTTCCACTAGTGCCCAGAGCCGCAATAAAGTGCGTAATGCGTTCGGTGGTTTGGGCCATAATCTCAACGCCCGTGGTTTTGTAATGCGCCTGCCAATTGGCGGGATTGCCGTACTGATCGGGATAGAAATAACGATCCGGATCTTCGGCATAAATTTTCTTACAGGCCCGAATTGCCCCGTCGGAACCTTCAGCGCCATCGGTCAAAACAAGTTCGGCACCGTAGGCTTTGAGGATCATCTTCCGTTCCATGGAAGCGTTTGCGGGCAGGCAAAGTTTTACCTTATAACCGCGCGCGGCAGCGATCATGGCGTAGGCAATTCCGGTATTGCCGCTGGTTGAATCCAGAATAATCTTGTCGGGGGTAAGGCGTCCGCTACGCTCTCCCTCTTCGATCATGTTCAAAGCTGGACGGTCTTTTACTGATCCACCGGGGTTGAAATATTCCGCCTTGCCGTAAATCTGAATGCCCGGTAAATCTTCGGTCAGCCGGCCCAGTTCAAGCAGAGGCGTATTGCCGATTGAAGCAAGCAGTGACCCCGCCGCAGGTGCAGGACGTGTTTTTTGGATAGCGGCGTTCATACTCATAATTGTAGAAATCTCCCTGATGTCAGTCAACTTTAGGGTTATTCGTTTTGATGCGAATTGGGGCGGCGAAGATTCAGTTTGCCTGCTGCGACTTGAGCAGTGTCAGTTCACTCATGTCGCCAGAGAAGTAATCCACCACCTGGGTGATCACTTGGGCTGCGTGTTCGGGATCGCCAGTGCTAATGGCGTCGAGAATTTGTTTATGCTTGTCGATGCTTCCCAACCATCGAGTTGTATCGTCCATTTGGTCATGTGCCCGCATCACAACGAATGCGAACAACGGAAGCAGCAGGCGCTTGAGCATTTGCTCCAAAACAGGGTTACCGGAAAGGCGGCAAAGGGTCAAATGAAAGCGCAAATCGCGTTCGTAAAAAGCCTTCAGGTTATTGCAATCGACTGCAGAGCGCATGTCGGCCACAATCTGATACAGATCGGAAAGATCGTATTTATGATGCGCCACCAGACGGGCTGACAACGCTTCGAGCGCCGTACGAACCTGAAAATTATGAACGATATCAGCTTGGTCGATCAGCGTGACTCTTGCACTACGGGCATTTGAACGTTCAACGAATCCTTCGCCTTCTAAAATATTAAGCGCGGCGCGAATGGAAGCCTGGGCAACGTTGAGCTTGGTGGCCCATTTGCCTTCGACAACAGCTTCCCCCGGGGCCAAGGTGCCGGAAATAATCATGTCGCGAAACTGCGCGGCGACGTTGTCTTTTATCAACGAAGGAGCAGACGAAGAAATCAGGTTGGCAACGTCCATAGACATAGGGTATCTGGAGAAAAGGCGCATCTACAATGCGTTCGGTTACTTTACTCGCGTGCTCCTTATTATGAATGAAAAAGGGGCGCTCCGTAACAGGAACGCCCCAAACGAATATCTCCTAAAGAAATAGCGCAAAACGGACTC
>JBBRJC010000167.1:0-7676 GCA_038220135.1 Bryobacterales bacterium
ACGCCACACCAGGAACCGCATCCTTCAACCAGCGTGAGCCGGGAGGACGGACAAACGCCACGCCGTGATGGGTGACCGAACGATTGCTGGGCCGAACCTCTACTGCGGTGACCCAAACATTTTCCTTGAAATTTGTTGGAATAACGAAATGCTGGTATTCGATGGTTCCTTCGGAAGGAATTTCATAAGCAGCGGGCATTTCCAAAATCAGATCAGGCTGCCCGATCGACCAGCCGCTGGCAAATTTTGCAGGCGCGGGTGCATCTTTCGCATTACCTTGCTGGGCACCGTTTTTTGCCCAGCTGGTGAGCGTTTCAATTTCCGCCGCACTCAGCCGCCGGTCATTGGCGAACTTGCCGTGGTCCGGGCTTGCGTACCATGGCGGCATTTTCTTTGCCGACACAGCTTCGCCGATCGCCTTTGCCCAGGGCCGCGTTTCGGTGTACGACATAAATGACATGGGGCCAGCTTCACCGGGACGGTGGCAAACCTGGCAATGTTTTTGTAATACCGGCAAAACGTCCTTGTGAAACGTAACGTCGGCCGGCTTGGAAATGGCAAGAACCGGGAGCAGGGTCAAAATCGAGAATAACTTCATAATGATATATACGATTGTGCCATGTTCCCGGTTCTCAGTTTTTACTTGTTTGTTAGAGCAGCAACGCCAGGAAGTTCAATTCCGCTCAAAAATTCCAGCGAAGCGCCGCCACCTGTTGAGATGTGGCTGATTTTGTCGCTTACACCCGCCGATTTAATTGCCTTTTCCGAGTCGCCGCCACCAACCACTGAAATCGCCGTTGAGTTAGCAACCGCCATAGCAAGCGCCACCGTTCCGGTATCGAACGGCTTTAGTTCGAACACGCCCATCGGACCGTTCCAGATGATGGTTCTGGCTGCGGCAACAGCTGCTTCAAAAATCGCAATTGTTTTTGGTCCGATGTCGAGAGCCATTTTGCCGTCTGGTATGGTGGTCACGATTTCGTTCGCAGCACCAGCCTTGAATTCTTCGGCTACAACGTGATCAACCGGCAGAAGCAACTTTGGTCCCAGCTTTTCGATGAGATGCCTGGCCAGTTCAATCTTGTCTTCTTCCACCAACGACTTGCCGGTTGGTTCGCCCTTGGCACGCAAGAAGGTGTAAGCCATTGCACCACCGATGATAATGCTGTCCACAAACTTGATGAGATTTTCAATCACTTCAATTTTGTCGGAAACCTTGGCCCCACCCAGAATGGCAAGGCAAGGCCGTTCGGGGTTGGTTGTCGCCTTGCCCAGATATTCCAGTTCTTTATCCATCAGCAAGCCGGCAGCAGCTTGACTGACATAGGCGATCATTCCCACCGTAGAAGCATGGGCACGATGGGCGCTGCCGAATGCATCGTTCACATAAACGTCGCACAATGCGGCTAGCTGTTTCGAAAATTCGGGGTCGTTCTTTTCTTCTTCCGCATGAAAGCGCAAGTTCTCAAGCAAGAGAACTTCACCTGGTTTCGGCTTCAATGCTGCAACTTCGGCACCGATGCAATCGGGGGCCATTGTCACCGGACGGCCAAGCAATTCGGCGAGCTTTACAGCGATTGGCTTGAGGCTCATTTCTGCATTCGGCTTACCTTTAGGGCGTCCCAGGTGGCTGGCCAAAATCAGGCCGGCTCCTTGTTCCAGAGCATAATTAATGGAGGGAAGGGAAGCGCGAATGCGCTTGTCAGAAGTAATTTCCTGACCACCCGGTGCCAGTGGGACATTGAAGTCCACACGCATAAACACACATTTCCCTTTGAGATCGAGATCACGGATCGATAGTTTGGACATAAAGATAAAGAGGCTAGAAATTTGATCGTAGCACGTCGAAGTAGATGTGCAGGCCTATCAGAAATTCAGTAATCGGGATGCGCTCGGCATCGCTGTGCATTGTGGCGACCGTTGCAGCGTCAAGCACCATCGGGGTCAGTCCGTAAGACGGGATGCCTTTGCGTCGGAATTTGCGGGCGTCGGTGCCGTAAGGAACAAGCATCGGCGTGACGATTGCACCGGGGTTGTGTTTCAAAATTGCGGCCTTCATCGCAGCGTAGAGCGGCGTGTTGGATGAGGACGCACCAGCATCGAGCGGGTCGCTCATCAATTCCACGGTTACTCGTGGATCATTGATGCGAGCTTTTACTTCGCTGATAAATTCGTCGGCATTGACGCCGGGCAAAAGGCGGCAATCAAGTGTGGCTTCGCTGGCCGACGGGATGACATTGATTTTGGGAGGATCGCCAACGCCGGCTTTGAGTGTTGTCAGGGAGATTGTATTCTTGGCGATTGCGCTGGTCAACTTGTTTTCGGCCAGCTTGCCGATGTTTCGAATCATCTCTTCCACTACCGGATGCAGTTTTCCTGCGGGGGGCAATTGCTTCGCGTTTTGGATGGCGGTTAACAAGATATCGTTAGCATTGTCGGCGATCGGTTGTGACCCATGAGCAGCGGTGCCTTTGGCACGCAAACGCAGCCAGACCGATTGCTTTTCGCCAACTGCGATTCCGAAAACGAGTTTGTCTTTGGCCAGAATATCGCGGGTGCCAAAGCCGCCCTCGTCCATAACATAGGCAGCCTGGTCGAGTTCTGCTGCATTGTTTTCCATCATCCATTTCACCCCCAAAGTGCCGTTGGTTTCTTCATCGCAGGTAGCCACCAGAATGATGTCGCGGCTGGGTTTAATTCCCAATTTCTTGAGAAGAATCACCGCAGTGAGTTGTTGGATGCCGATGCCTTTCATATCCATCGCGCCACGGCCCCAAATGTAGCCGTCCTTGATTTCGCCGCCAAACGGATCGATGTTCCAGGCCTTTGCATCGACGGGGACAACGTCCATATGGGTAAGCAATACGAGAGGCTTCGCGGTGCGATTCCCGCCCTCCAGGCGAGTCATCAGGTTGACGCACCCGGCTGTGCCAACTTCAAAGCGCTTCACTTGAAGTCCGGCCGCGTTCAGTTCCCTGGTAAGGAAATCAGCCGTTCGACGCGTATCGGCGGGCGGATTGATGCTGGGAATGCGAATGTACTGCTGCAGCAATTTAATTGCATTTGCTTCGGTTTCAGGCCAATTTGGTTCCTGGGCGAGCGCCAGTGCTGGCAGCAACAAGAGCAGTAATTTCATTTTTCATTCTCCGGTAAATTGTGAAGTTGAACATTGAGGGCGGCCAATTTGTAGGCTTCAAGTAGCGCGCCGATGGCTGGGCCATGCAGCGGTTGGTGAACGGTTACGCCGTCTGAAAATTCGGTGAGCATTTGGAATCGCTGGCTCAATATCTGGCTGCGGAATACGCCACCGATGGGTGAAACGCGGCAAGGCTCACCGGGCTGAAACAGTTGTCCGCGTGCGGCTGCGGTGATGGTTGCCAGTTCCTGAGCTGCGTTATTGAGCAATGTCAACGCGACCTGATCACCGGCATTGGCTGCCTGATCGACCAGTTTGGAAAAGCCGGCAATGCGAGGGCGTGGATAATCAGTTGTATAGAACGCGTGCAGCAGAACGTTGGCATCGCTGCATCCGCTGGCTTCAAGCAGCATGTTGTGGAGCATGGTTGGTGGACCCCATCCTTCATGCTGACGGAGCACGGCGCGGAGTGCCTGGCGAGTGAGGTCGAAGCCGCCGCCTTCGTCGCCGAACAAGTAGCCCCAGCCTCCGGCGCGGCTCAGTTTTCCCACGGCGTTTCTGGCGAATGAAATTGATCCAGTACCCGCAATGGTGATGACGCCAGGGCCGCCGGCATGAGCTCCGGTGAGGGCGATGATGGCATCGTTGGTCACGTGCAGTTTGCCGGTTTGGAGAAAGCTTGCGAGGATCTCCTGTTTGTCTGCCGGCCCTCCGGAGAAGCCCAGGCATGCCGCTTCAAAATTCGTGGTTGCGGGAATCGCAGCTTGTTCACAAGCTGTTCGGATACAGCCACCAATCACACGAATGAATTTTTCGCGGCCTTCGGCAGCGGACTTCACGTGATTGCAGGGGCCATCCTGTCCGAGGCCGAGAATGCGCCCGGTGTGGTCACCAATCACGGCCATGGTGGATGATTGGCCGCCGTCAACTCCAAGAAAAAGCTTCATGGCTTGGCCTCTTCCAGAATTGTTTCGCGGCCTTTGGCAGCGGACTTCACATGATTGCAGGGGCCATCATGCCGGAGGCCGAGGCCAATCACGGCCATGGTGGATGACTGGCCGCCGTCAACTCCAAGGAAAAGCTTCATAGCTTGGCCTCTTCAGAAATTGCTTCGCGGCCTTTGGCATCGGACTTCACGTGATGGCAGGGGCCATCATGCCGGAGGCCAATCACGGCCATGGTGGATGACTGGTCGCCGTCAACTCCAAGGAAAAGCTTCATGGCTTGGCCTCTTCAGAAATTGCTTCGCCGCCTTTGCCAGCGGACTTCACGTGATTGCTGGGGCCATCGTGTTCCAGGCCGAGACCAATCACTGCCATTGTGGATGACTGGCCGCCGTCAACTACAAGGAAAAGGTTCATGGTTTTGCCTCTTCCGGAATTGTGCCGAGTAGTTTGTAGAGCCGTGTTGTACCTTTTTCGGCCGCCAACTCCATTCCCCAATAACGAGTATTTCGGCGAACATCTTCATAACCATAGTTGTAATCGTTGATCAGCAAATAGTCGATGCCGCGGGCCAATAGTTCCTGAGTCGCCGCCAGACGCAGACCGGATTGCGGCTGAATCTCCGATTCCGAGGGGTTGCTGGAAAGAACATATTTGTTGCCGTAGGTATCGTAGCCTTCAAGAGTCATTTGGCCCGGCGTTTGATCGCGCGAAATTTCCAGTATGATTTCGTCTGCTTCAACAGGCGCAAGGAATTGCACCTCGAGAAACATACCTGCTTTGCGCGGTTCCCAACTGGACCAGCGAGTGACGGGGGAGTTATCAAAAGCGCTGGCAACGTCCCACGGATTTGGTGAGGAGCGCAATCGCCAATTTGGTTTGCGTTCCACTTGTTGGCCGTTGTTGCGTATACGCAATTCGGCTATACTCCAGCGTTCTTCCGCCAGGTTTGTGTTTTGGACCAAACGAATGCGCAACAGTTTTTGCCGTGGGAAGTGGAACTGCGTACGGCCGACCGCGCGCCGCTCAGGGATGATGGCGCAGTGGAAGATATCGACCAGGTTGTCGCCAGTGGCGCTTTGGAAGCCGACTAAATATTCGGTTTTGCTATATGCTTCGGGAATTTGATCGAAACCAAGGACACGTTTACCCGGCGGAACCACTTTGTCAATTTCGCGAGTGATCGCATATGAGCCGATTCGCTTGAGCAGGAACTCTTCGTCGGGACGCAGATGAAGGGCATATTTCCAGGGAAATCCATCAAGCCGCCATGCGTATTTTGCCGCATACAACGGGATTGCGTCAGGCCAACTGAGCACGGCGTGGACTAAAGCGAGACCTACGGCAAGCCTATCGATGCGGCTGCAAATGATGCCGATTGCGAGCGCAAAAAACGGAGCGGCTGGTATGAGAAAGCGAGTGCCGACGTTGGCCGGGTAAGGAAGAGTGAACAGCAGTGCCGCAAGTGCGATGGGGCGCAGGGCGGGATTGCCGAGCAACAGCAGCGCGAGTGGGCTCAGCAAAAAGATGGGGCCAAGCAGGCCAGTTAATTTGTCGCCTTTCGCCGTGACTTGTAGAGGGATTTCGGTGCGGCTCGCGATCGCATACATTGCCATATGTTTTTGGTAGTGCTGTTCAAATGCGATGTGCACGTGGGGATTCTTGAGGATGCTATTGAGAAATGGCGACACCGGGTTGCCGATGACAATGGCGTTTTTAATCAACCAGGGGGCGATCAATACAGAGGCAATGGCGGTGACGCGGATCAGTGGAAGCAACATTTTTCGTCCGTCACGCCGCATATTCCAAGCGATTGTTGCAAGGGCGAACGGTAGTGCAAGAAGCGCCGTATATTTCAATGCAAACGCAAAACCTGCTGCGATGCCAATCGCTGTAAGCAGCCCATTGGTGCGCTGTTGCTTCCACACCTGAAGCAAGTAGAAGACCGTAAAAATGGCAGAAGCTGTGGCGATGTCGTTATAAGCGCTGATGCCATCAAGGCCGATTACCGGGGCGCAGAAAATCAGGATGGCAGCGAAGGCTCCGGCTGCGGGTTGGTTAATGCGGCGGCCATAGCAGAGGATCAACCAAGGCAATGCGCAAAGAAATGTCAGGTGCGTCATCGCAGCGGCGGAGTGGCGGCCGATGGCGAACGGAAGCATGAAGAGCATTTCCATGGCTTGGGAAAGGCTGGCATAAATATTGGTTGTGATGGGCAGAAAGCCGTGGGCACGGAAGTATTGGCCGACAAGGCCAAGATGATAAGCCGCACCATCGGGACTAACTTCTGGTGCCATGGCGTGTGCGAGGTAGAGTACTCCGAATACGGCGGCAACTGCCGTGAGCAGGCGCTTCCAAATGGTGGGGAGCGGTGGGAACGACTCACCTTGCAAGCGATGGAACCCTTTTTTCCATCCATATAAAAGAATTGCTGCGGCGAGGCCTATCAGGACACCTTTATAGATGACGTGCACCGTGCACAGACCGAAAACGATGAAGCTCCAAATTCCGGAGCCGAGCACAAATGAAACGGCGAACTGCTCTTCGCGGTGGAGCGTGATTTGAAGGCGTTCGATGGCATGGCGGCCCAGCGTGATGGCAACACCTGCGGCAGCGAATGCGCCTAGCAGAATTAAAATTACAAGCATCAGTCGATGAATCCAAGATCAGAAATAATGAACCCCAGTTTAGCGCCGTCGTTTGGGGAAACCCACACTTTGTCGACTTCGCCAGTGACGATATTTTCGGCATTGGGGAGAAGCCATTCGGCTGGAACAGGCTTCGTGAATTTACGATATCCGTCAGTCGATTCTTTTGCGGAACCGAGAATGTGGCCATTGACCGACCACGTGATTACAACCGGGCCAGTGGTTGCCAGTGTGGAATTGCTGATGGTGTAATTTGCTTCAAAACGCAGGCCAGTAATCTTTGTGAGCTTGAATCGGAATGTCGGTTTCTTGTTGGTCCAGCGCCAGGAATCGGTTGGCGCCCCACCATTGACGTCGCTGACAAGGTAGTCGGCAACGAGGGTGTCGTTCATTCGAACATAGCCGCCGAACGATGGCGGATCCTGGCCGGCCAGTGCTGCGCGTTGCGGCGGAATGGGCTGTGACTCGGGTGTTTGGGAACATGCCGACAAAAGTACTAGCAGCAAAATCAGGCAGCGAAGAATCATGCCGTTTTGTCCTTGGCGTAGCAGAGATGGTTGAGACCGCATTCGGCACATTTTGGTTTGCGGGCGACGCAGGGGCCCCGACCGTGATGGATCAACTGGTGTGAAAAGCTTATCCAACGTTCGCGAGGCAATAACTTAATCAGGTCCTTTTCAATTTTTTCGGGAGTGTCCTGTTTGGTTAGATCGAGCCGGCGGGAGATGCGGTGAACGTGAGTGTCAACAACGACTCCGCTGGCGATTTTGAAAGCGGTGCCCAGGACTACGTTTGCTGTTTTGCGTGCGGCGCCGGGGACGGTGAGCAGGTCCTCGATAGTTTGCGGGATTTGACCATTGAAATCAGTAAGGATTTTGCGTGCCGCGCCGACTATGCTTTTTGCCTTGTTGTTGAAGAAGCCGGTTGAACGGATGTCCTGTGCGAGAA
>JBBRJC010000168.1:0-7661 GCA_038220135.1 Bryobacterales bacterium
CCACCCCGTTTGGTACATTATGCATCAATCGGCTACTAGCAAGTTGTTATAGCCGCCGATAAAGGCCGATGAACGCTGATAAAACAAAACTTAAAACTTCCACCTCAGGGACACCCTACGAACTTCGCGGCAATCTCCATCTCTAGCGACTTATCTTGCCTTATCCGCGTTTATCAGCGTTCATCGGCGGCCATAACTTTTCCCTATTAAGGGCCGCCGGTACACCGCGCATGTTTCCGCTCACTGCCGTTCCACCGCTGCTCGCGTCAACAGGTATGATTAGATCGCGTAATTCCGGAACAATGCCCAACATTTCATTGGCCAGAATCTTCGTATCAGCACGCATGCCCTGCACAATGGTCGAAACAATCGCGCCATCCAAAAGCCCAAAGGGATGATTAGCGACCCGGATCACCGCCCCTTTGCCCGGAATATGTTGCAGATCTTTTTGAGAGACCCTGTAGGTAACCTGCAGCCGCTCAAGCAGGCTCGCAGTAAATGTCTCGGAACCCCGCTGTTGTTGCGTATCCTGATATAGCCGCTCAGCGCGGTCAAGTCCGGCGAAGATGGAAAGCAGTTGGGGTTGAATCACGCCATGTGAATCCACTGCGACCCCAATTCTATTCCGTCAATTTATTTTCATTCATTCCATGGAAGCGCTTAAATTCCTGATAGCCTTGCTCGCCCATGTAGCGCCTTACAGACATAGGATCGGCCGTCCGCAGATCAACCATAAACAGGCAATCCAGTACATCGGAAAACCGCGGATCAATGTTGTAGCCTAATGAAACGCCACCTAATTTGATGTATTGACGCAATAGAACCGGAACGCCTTTGCCCTTGCTATCAATTTCCGCCACAGCTTCCGACAAGCCCTCCACAGAATCTACGGCCTGCACAAAACGCCGAATTTCAGTCCTGTTGGTCTTACTCTTATAAGGATTCCGAGCTTCTACCAAACGGCTCAACTGCGGGCTGGGACAGTGCTGATTGAGCCATTCAACCATCAACGCTCTGGCCCCCTCAGTGTAATCGCGGCTGATACTCACAGCGCCAAAAAGCACCGCATTTTGGGGGTTCTGCGCGACGTAAATGCAAACGCCTTTCCACAAAAGCAGCAGCGGCGCGTATTCCTTTTGATATTCCTGACGAACGAAGGAACGTCCGAGTTCAATCGCGGGGCCTGTCTTTTCGAACAACTTTGGCGGGTATTTGAACAGCGAGTGAGTATATAGGCCAGCCACACCGTTGCGCGGTACAATCGCCTCGGTGCGGCACATGCGATAAGAGCCGACGACATGACATTTGGTGCCGTTCCAAATAAAGATATGCTCGTAGCCGGCATCGAAAGTATCAAGGTCTTTGGACAAGCCTGTCCCTTCTCCGCTAAGGCGAAAAGTCTGCTCTCGCAAGCGGCCGATCTCGGTCAGAATCGCAGGAATCTGGCGCGCCCGTGCGATGTATGCTGTCAACTCCCCCTGGCTCACCAACTTCTGAGAACCCGGCAGCAGTTCCACTTCATCGCGCAGTTCCCGTTCAGAAACTTGAGGCCCGGCGATGGGCAAAGGCATCTGGACATTCGCCGGTAGCGGCTTCTTCAATGCCAATAGATATGTTTTAGCCCGCAGAAAATTGGTCTGGCTTTCGATAGAATCGAGAGCCTGAAGCTGGCGCACAGACACCAGATGACCCAGCCTGACATCCATCCGATGACCACGTTTTTCCAGCAGTTCCGCAGGCAGCCGAGCCGTGCGCAATGAAGGGTGAATTGCTCCGGCGATTTGGAATAGCGCTGTTGTGGAGCCGCTGAAATGAACAGGAACAGTGTTGGCGCCGCTCAATATGGCAAGGCGGGTTGCGGCATGGGTCCAGGTAGGGTCGACCGGTTGGCCCTGCGCCCAATCCCAGGTGGATACCGCGCCGGCGGGAAAGACCACCAGAAGGCCGCCGGAACGAAGTAATTGAACTGCAGCGGACAAGGATTGCGCATTCGATTGCTTGGCCGAAGAGGTTCCGGAAACGTCTACGTGAAGCAGGTGACGCTCGAATTGCTGGGCAGCAGATAGGGCTTTGTTGGCGATGAATTTGAAGTCGCTGCGGATCTGTGGAAGCAGCGACATTAGTATCAAGCCTTCGAGAATTCCCGTGGGGTGATTGCAAACCAGAATTGCGGGGCCAAGTGACGGGATGCGCGCCAGTTCCTCAGCATTAAAGGTAACGTCAATATGGAGCTCATCCAAAATGCGGCGAGCCAGCGCCGGGCCTGACGCTTCAGACCGGGTTGCCTCCATCCATAGCGACTCCACTTCGTCGAATCGCAGAAATCTTCCCATCATCGCACTGAGTTGACGGGGTGCATGGGCAAAAGCCGCAGGCATGGAGATAGGCATCATTTAGTTAGAGTTTCCTCAGTTTGACTGTAGAGGAGATTTGCTAAAGCCCGCTGACAGTGAGGTGAATAAGTGGTTGCAGAAAATGTTACATAAATCAATTTGACAGAATATTGTTTAATCGTTCACCACTTTGTAAAGAGATTGGGCGCATCATAACTATGACGAGGTAGTTTCGAATCATGAACCTCCCCTTAATGATGCAAGAGCGGATTTGCTCAGTCGATTTTGTGCTCATGCGACGCGTTCACCGCTGGAGTGCACCGCGCTGGATCCGGTTATGGATGATGGCGTCAACACGTGGAGGGGACGGCTGGTTGTGGTATGCAATGCTGACCTGGGTTCTATTTTTCGGGCAGGAAGCACGCTGGCTGGCGATCGGTGCAGTGGTCAGCAGCGTCTCATCCGGAATTGGATCGTTCCTGTGGCTAAAGAAAGCTACAGGACGAAAGCGTCCGTGCCATATTGAACCGCATTGCTGGTCTAAGATGCTGCCGCCGGATCAGTTTTCATTTCCCTCTGGGCATACGATAACCGCTTTCGCGGCAAGTGTTCCGTTATGGACCTTTTATCCTGCCCTAACTGAAGGACTGGTTTTCTGTGCTCTCAGTGTAGCGATTTCAAGGATACTGCTGGGCATGCACTTTGTAAGTGACGTTATCGCCGGCGGTGTAATTGGCAGCCTGATTGGGTGGTGCGCAGTAATCGTCTGGCGGTTGTAGTAACCTGTAACCCGACGCCCTCGCGGTCGGGGCCTGGTGCAAGTAAGTTACCGAGCCGCGCGCGTTAGCAGGCGGTAACGATGTACTTGTAATTACCCGTTCTTCAAACGCGCACGCATCAGCGTGTCGTAGGCAGCCTTGATGTATCCCAACTCTGAAGTAAATTCAGCATACAGCAACTGCTCCGTTAACCGGTGGCGAACTTCGCGCTCACTCGCCCACTGCTGAGCGTGTATTTGGCGCAAAGAGGTTCGGGCCAGTCGCCAATTCTCATGCAATCTATTACATTCAGCCGGCAGTTCGGAACTGTTCAATGAATGAACGGCCCGGTCCAGCGCATCGGCGCAATTGACAACGATTTCCTGCAATGAACCGTAGGTGGCCGCAGAACTGGCCGCAGCATCGAAAGTTTGCGCAAGCCGTAACTGCGTAGCGGTAAGCTTATGGATTACGTGCGAAAGCCGTTTCAAATCCTCACAATCGATCGGCGTAATCAGTGAGCGGCACAATTGTTGCGTCAAGTTGCCATCAATTGCCTTCGATTGGGTGCAATGCACTGCCAGTTTCGACGCAAGAAGTGCAAATCGCGGCATCGGGCTGAACAGTTCTTCCCTCAGGGAATGAGATGAGCCAACCAGCAGTTGAGACTGCTCTTCTAAGTGGCTGATAAATTTGCCGTTTTGGGTTCGGGCTTTAGGCCCTGGTGGGGAAGTTGATGAATCTACAAAGTCACGCCAATCAGTGCTTACTGCTTCCGATTGGAAAGTGGAGAACAAAAGTTTACCGGCGATCATGGCTGGAATCCGATCCGTCTTTAGTGTACGGCTTCTACATTACAAAACAATGACAAAGGCACTTACCCCTGCGCATATGACGGTATTAGGCCGGATGCGCAGGAGCAAAGAATACAATTGATTACTTGCTGCCGTTATAGTGAGCTTCTGCTTCAGCCCAATTGACAACATTCCACCAATTGTCAACATAGCTGGGACGCAGATTCTGATACTTCAGATAATAAGCGTGTTCCCAAACGTCGATGCCCAGAACTGGAGTCTTTCCTTCCATAACCGGGGTGTCCTGATTGGGACTGCTGGTAATTTCTACCGACCCATCGGCATTCTTGATCAGCCATGCCCAACCAGAGCCAAAACGAGCAAGAGCAGCGGCCTTAAAGGCGGCGCGGAACTGATCCACATCACCGAATTTGGCAACAATCGCTGCAGCCAGATTCCCAACAGGTTGAGTTGCCGTGCCTGTTGCATTTGGGGCCATCAGCAGCCAGAACATGGAGTGATTTGCATGCCCGCCGCCGTTGTTGCGCACTGCACCTTTGATGGCATCTGGCACGATGGCCAGATTATCTGCCAGAAGTTCACCAATTGTCTTCCCGGCCAGGTCAGGGTAATTTGCCAGTGCGGCGTTGAGGTTCGTCACATAAGCATTGTGGTGCTTACCATGATGAATCTGCATGGTTTGCGTGTCGATAAACGGTTCCAATGCCGAAGCATCATAGGGAAGTGCAGGTAGTTCAAAAGCCATTGGGGGTCTCCTTAAGACAATCAGCCGGTAAAGCCACCGGCGGTTTCAAATGCGTGAGCGAGGCTGAACATCGTTTCCTCACCAAAATGTTTGGTCAAAATTTGCATGCCAACCGGCAATCCTTCTGTAGTGTTTCCGCAAGGGACGCTCATACAGGGGATGCCGGCCAGCGAACCAGTGATAGTGTAAATGTCGGAAAGATACATCTGCACTGGATCGTTCACTTTTTCGCCAATTTTGAAGGCAGGGAAGGGGGAAACAGGCGTGATCAGGGCATCTACCTTCTGAAAAGCTTTAGCAAAATCCTGGGTTATCAAATTTCGCACTCGCTGAGCCTTAAGGTAATACGCATCATAGTACCCATGACTTAGCACGTAAGTGCCCAACATGATCCGGCGCTTTGCTTCCGCTCCAAATCCTTCGCCACGGCTGTTCTTGTACATGTCCGCAAGGGTTTCCGATTTATCCGATCGGGTGGTGTAGCGTACCCCGTCGAAGCGCGCCAGATTGGAGCTGACTTCGGCCGTGCAGATGATGTAATAGGCTGCAATAGCGTAGTCCGTAGACGGCAGACTCACATCTTCCACAGTGCAACCCAATGATTCCAAAAGGGCGATTCCTTTGCGAATTTTGGCCCCGGTTGCGCTGGCAAGCCCCGCAAAATATTCCGTGGGCAAACCAATTTTCAAGCCCTTGATGGACCTGGTCATCGAATGGTTGTAATCCGGCACAGGAGCAAATGCAGAAGTTGCCTCCATCGGATCGCGACCGGCAATCACCTTAAGCAAGGTGGCTGAATCTGACACATTGCGACTAAATGGCCCTATATGGTCAAGTGAGCTGGCAAATGCGACAAGCCCATAGCGGGAAACGCGTCCATAGGTAGGTGTAACGCCAACAACTCCGCAAAAGCTGGCTGGTTGACGGATTGACCCACCAGTATCAGAACCGAGCGAAACGACCGCAGTACCCTGGGCAACTACGGCTGCGGAACCACCAGAAGAGCCACCAGGAACCCGATCCAGCGCAACAGGATTGCGTACGGGCCCGAATGCCGAATTTTCATTGGAAGAACCCATTGCAAATTCGTCGCAGTTAGCTTTGCCGATAATCAAACCGCCGGCTGCTTCCAGACGTTCCACAGCGGTCGCATTGTAGGGCGGAATGTAATGTTCCAGCAGCTTCGATCCGCATGTTGTGCGAACACCCTTGGTGACAATAACGTCTTTTACTGCAATAGGGACGCCAGCCAGTGGACCGATCGGCTCACCAGCGGCAATGCTGGCATCAACTTTGGCCGCCATTCCCAACGCCCGTTCCGGACAGAAGCGGAGGTAGGCGTTGGTCTTCGGATTTTCTGCCTCGGCAAAGGCCAGGGCAGCAGTGGCAACTTCCATTGCCGTGAACTCTTTGTTGCGCAGGCCGGTTTGCACCTGGTCAATGGTTAGGTTACGAACATCCATAATTAGCGCTCAATCACCTTTGGAACTTTATAGAAACCAGCACCGGAAAGCGGGGCATTGGCAAGTGCCTCTGCGTTTGTCAGCGTCCGGCGTGGCTCATCTTCGCGCAGAGTGGCCGTCTCTTCACTATCAAACAAAACCTGCGCCATCGGCTCCACTTCCGACGTGTCGATTTCGTTCAACTTGTCCATATGCCCAAGGATGCCAGTCAGGTCGGCCGCCATGCGGGGAATCTCTTCAGCGGTTAACGTCAGGTTGGCCAAACCCGCAACGTAGCGCACTTGTTCTTCGGTGATCTTCAAGCAGTTGACCTCTTGCGGGAATTGATATAGATACGGCGGAAAATGGCGTCGTCAATCGTGTCGGCTTCATCAACGCCGATTGGGATCCGTTCTTCGCGTTGCGGTTCACGGCGGGCGACACCGATGCGGAAACGCAGCCCTCGTACTTTTCCCGGTCCTACTGTATGGGATAGTTTGCCAAGGATCTGCGATTCAAGCGTTTTCAGGTTTTTTTCCCACAGTCCGTCTTCCACTTCGACAAGCAGCACGCCTTCGTATACTGACACGGCGCGAGTGCGTTTGGCGATAGTTTTGCCGACAGCCAGGGGCCAACTGGCAATGGCGATTTGATCACCGTAAATACCAGCCTTTCCTAGCTTCATCTTGCCCAAAACTTTGGCGGCGCGCTCCATGGGGGTTGAATCAATCAGTTTAACATGTGGGCATAGCTGGACAGCGCCGATGTTACGATAAATCGGATAAAACTGCTGATTTCCCTTTTGTTTGCCGCTGGATCATTTGCTGCGGTTGACCACGCAGCAGTTCGTAAGCTGCTGGCAAACCGGGTCACTGGCTCGAAATTGGAATATGGATTGTGGTTGGATGGCGAAATTACCTGGCGACGATGTTCTTCTGAATCCAGACGGAAAGACCTTGTTCGTCAACTTCGCCCGCAGCAACCGCCAGAATGGTTTGAATAGCGTCCACTTGATTAGCCACCAGCTTGTGGCCGTTGATGGCCAGGAACATACCAATCGAGAGGAAGGCGGCGCGTTTGTTGCCGTCCAGAAAGGCATGGTTCTTAGCGATGCCAAAACCGTAGGACGCCGCGAGGTCGGCAATAGTGCTGTCGGCGTTGTAGGCATGGGTATTCAGAGGACGCGCCAGCGCGGAATCGAGGAGGCCCTCATCCCGCAAGCCTGACGCGCCGCCGAACATGGCAAGGCTTTCCTCGTGCAGCAACAGCAGCGCCTTTTTGCTGATCCAACGTGGTTCGCCGGTCACTTCGCGAGGGCTTTGAAGGTTTCCCGGTAGTCCTTCATGAACTCACGGCCCGCATTAAGCTGGTCCGCGATGGCCGGGTCGTAAGGTGTGATGAGATACCCTTCCCTGGTCTCGATGGCAAAGAGGGTACGCCTTTTTCAACCTTCATGCGCGCAAGCATCTCCTTCGGGATGATCGTCCCGGTCGGGGACGGAGGCGCCGCGTTAGTTCACGACTTCCCGGAAGAGCCGAAGCCACCTTCGCCACGTTCCGAATCGCTCA
>JBBRJC010000169.1:0-7652 GCA_038220135.1 Bryobacterales bacterium
CGATACGCGGCCCGATGACGCTTCCCCACGCGACCGTGTTGGACACGGCACCGCCGCAGCAATGGTTGCCGCTGGTGCCCGAATCACATCCCCGCTTGGTTCCATGTCTGGCATAGCTCCCAAAGCGTTCTTGGGAAACTATAAAATTTTCGGATCCCCAGGCGTCAATGACGGCTCGTTTACCGACGTAGTTCTGACGGCATTAAACAAAGCGTTTGATGATGGATTCGACATTGCCAGCCTTTCAGTGGGCGGCCCCGGACTCTACGCTTTGGCAGACGCATTTTGTGGCGATGGAAAATCAACCTGCGACTTAATGGCCGATGGTGTGCGTAACTCAATTCGCAAAGGTATGACAGTGGTAATTAGCGCTGGCAACGATGGAGACATCGGCCTTGAAATACCCACATTAACCACAATCGGTAGCCCTGCTACAGTCCCCGAAGCAATCACAGTTGGCGCTACCACCAATGGACACCTGCTGTTGCAATCGGTAGGTTTCCGAGCCCCCGGCGCGCCCGCTGCCATTCAAAAAGCACGAGCACTTTTCGGTGCCGCCGGACCCAAATTGAACTCCGCCCTCGAATTGCCCCTGCGCGATGTGGCCACCTTGAATGACAACGGAAAAGCCTGCTCTGCTCTGCCCGCAGGGTCGCTCTCTGGCGTCGTTGCCTTGATCCAACGCGGCGATTGCACGCCCGCGACGAAAGTGAATATTGCACAAACCGCAGGTGCCATCGCTGTGGTGCTCTATCAAGGCAATAGTGAATTTTTGTTTGCCGCTTCAGGCATGGAACGAACCGGAATTCCGATGGTGCTGATTGGTACCGCAGCCGGCACCGCAATGAAGTCATACATTACCTCAAACCCCACCGCGCGAGTAACACTGGACCCAGCATTGACGGAATATCCAACTACAGCGGATGAGGTCGCGTTCTTCTCCTCCCAAGGCCCTAGCATCGACCAGTTGGCGATCAAGCCGGAGTTAGTTGCTGTTGGTCAAGGCATCTACACCGCAACCCAGAAGTTCGATCCGAATGGTAATCTTTACAGCCCCACCGGCTTCACCGCGTCAACGGTAGAAGGTACCAGCCTTTCAGCGCCAATGGTGGCCGGGGCGGCGGCTATGGCGAAGCAGAAAATCCCCAATGCCACTCCAGCAACCTTGAAATCAATGGTTGTGAATACGGCAGGGGGCCGCATTACCGATTACGATTACAAAGGCAACTCAATTACCGCGCGCGTAACTGCTGTCGGCGCTGGTAAATTGAACGCCGCATCTGCAGTGCAGTCGAACGTTGCCAGCGATCCGGCCACCGTTTCCTTTGGCCTCGTAACGCAAGTGCCACAAACGCGAACAATAAAATTAACCAACCTGTCGGCCGCTTCGCAAACTTTGCGCCTGGCGGTTGTACAACGTGATTCCGATTCCAATGCGCAAGTTACTGTTTCAGCCAGCACTGTTACCGTACCCGCAGCCAATTCAACCACCATCACCGTGCGGTTGGCCGGCACAGTGCCCAAGCCCGGTAACTACGAAGGTGTAATCACCGTAACCGGTGGAACAACCGACCTGCGCATTCCCTATCTTTATCTTGTAGGCGATGGCCGTACATTCAATGGCTTCGCGCTTGGCGGTAACGGATGGATAACGGTGCCAGGCGGAAAGCTGCGACTTACCGCCAAGTTTATTGATCAATACGGTGTGCCGCTGAGAGACTTGAAAGTAAAATTCGCAGTTGCTCAAGGTGGCGGGACAATCACCAGAGCGACGCCCACAACCGATAGCGACGGTGAGGGAATTGTAGAAGCAGAAGTTGTGGCGGGCCTCACTCTTGGAGACCAATTGTTTACCGTGGAATCCGATTCGACTAGTGGCCCAATCGTGAAAGTAGAATTCGCGGGGCGCACAATCCCCCAGCCTTCCATTCGCGCATCCGGGGTTGTGAACGCCGCCAGCGGTCGCGAAGAAAGCGGCTTATCGCCAGGTTCTTACATTTCCATTTTCGGGACCGGCCTTAGCGAGTCCCTTCGCGGAGCAACCACGGCCAGCCTGCCGCTCTCGTTGGCGGGAATCAGCGTTGGCTTCGATGTCCCCGGCAGGTCCCTCAGCTATCCCGCCAGGATCCACTTCGTCAGCGCTGGCCAGATCAATGTGCAAGTACCATGGGAGTTACAAGGTTTAACCCGCGTAAACTTAAAAGTTAGTAATGGTGACTTTTCCAGCACGTTCTATGATGTGAAACTGAATGATTATTCACCAGCAATGTTTGAATATGGCGAGGCTTCCAGTGGCCGCATGCTTTCCGCCGCATTAGACGGCGCATTCAAGCTGATCGGTTCCGCAAATCCAGTGGCCCGAGGCGGAGTTGCCCAAGTTTACGCAAACGCACTGGGGCCTGTAGACAACACGCCAGCATCAGGCGAGCCGACACCATCGGAACGTTTGGCGCAATGCCGTGTTCAACCTACAGTGACCATTGGCGGTAAGAATGCGAAAGTGTTGTTTTGCGGGCTAGCCCCTTTGAATGTTGGGTTGTACCAATTGAACGTGGAAATTCCAGCCGACACCCCAACAGGTGCCCAGCCGATTGTAATAATCACAAACGGGGTATCCAGTAAGTCGTCGCTTCTGCCGATTAAGTAAGGGTAAGCCTCAAACCATGAGGTAAGGATAGTATCGATGTTTCGTATTTTTGCAGCCTGGCTGCTTGCACTTCCGCTTCTCGCTCAAGTTGTTCCGGACCTTTATATCGTTCACCTCGATGCCGAGCCTGCCATTGTGAAGGGCGTGGATCAAAACCGCGCGCGCACGCAAATGGTTTCCAGGCGCGCGGGCGTTCGGGCCTCGCAGCAGCGGCTACGGCAGGCGCTTCCGGCGACAGCAACAGTGCTTGATTCGGTGGAGCTTGTAGCGAATGCGTTAATCATTCGCTCCAGCGCTGAAGATGCTGCTGAAATTCGTGATCTTCCAGGGGTCGCCAGTGTCACTCCTGCTTATGAAATGAAACTCAATCTGGATGCCATGTCACCGCTGCATCACTTGCCCGAAGCATGGGCTCGCGTGGGCGGGCAGGCAAATGCCGGGGCCGGAATTAAGATTGGTATTCTGGATACCGGGATCGATCGCAATCACGCCGGGTTTCAGGATGAATCCCTTCCCGCGCTGAATGGCTATCCCAAAGTGAGCCACAATATTTTCCTGAGCATGATGAATAAAAAGATCATCGTTGCCAGGAATTACGATAGCCTGATTGGCCGCACCGTTTCTTTGGATTTTGATGATCCTATGGGACACGGCACCGCAGTTGCGATGGTGGCGGCCGGTGTATCCAGCGCTACTCCCAAAAATGTAATCTCAGGATTTGCACCGAAAGCTTATCTTGGCGTATATCGCGTTTTCAGCGGAACCTCTGGAACCGGGACAAACATCTCGTTCATCAAAGCGGTTGACGACGCCGTCGCTGACGGCATGGACATGATCAACATCAGCGCAGGTACAACCCCGGTGCCACGCCTCGGGCTCGACTCGATGGTTGATGCATTGGAGCGTGCGACGGCTGCTGGCTTACTGATTGTGAAATCGGCGGGGAATGAAGGGCCCGAGCCATATACTCTTTCATCGGCTTCAACTGCGGATAGTATTGTGGTTGGTGCCAGCTACAATTCCCGGCGCTTCGGGTCTGCTGTGAAGGTGGATGACACGAATTTTGAAGGCATTTTGGGTTCCGGTCCCATACCCAATCAGGCCATTAACGGTAAGTTTGTGGATATTGCGTCGATAGACTCTACCAGCCTTTTATGCACTCGGGCAGGCAGTGGAACGCTCGAAGGTGCCGTTGCATTGATTGCTAGGGGAGTATGTACTTTTGAAGACAAGTTGAACAACGCACAAGCCGGTGGCGCGATTGGCGTAGTTATCTTTACTGATGATAGAGCGGTTGGGGGGATGGCAGTTGGCGCCGCCACATTGCCCGCAATGATGATTGCCAATGGCGACGGATTGGCGCTAAGAAAACGAATCAGCACCGGTCCAGCCGCTGCAACTCTGTTTTTCACCTCTGCGGTGATTGAACAATCCTCCACCCGCATGGCCTCGTTCAGTTCCCGTGGGCCAACCGTGGATGCCATCATCAAGCCTGATATCACCGCTGTGGGAACCAGTGTTCAAACCGCAACACAAAGCACCACAAAAACAGGTGATCTGTACGATGCCACCGGCTATGTGATTACGAGCGGCACAAGCTTTTCTTCCCCGGCAACGGTTGGCGCGCTCGCTGTGTTGAAGAGTGGGCGCCCCGGTTTGACCCCTGCGCAATATCGTTCCCTTTTGATCAACAGCGCCTCACCCATGATTGTTGAGGACGGTAAAGTTGCTCCGGTTCAGATTGGTGGTGCCGGTTTGTTGAACGTTGACGCAGCTATTAGGAGCAGCATCACTTTATCGCCCACAAGCGTTTCTTTTGGTGCTTCAAACAGCAATCCCGATTTGTCCCGATCTATCCAGGTGACCAATGTTTCCAAGTCCGACGATACGTTCGAAATCCGGATTGAATCCGACGATACAGCACCAGCCACAGTAGAAACGGTATCGCTGCAACTCAGCTCAGGGGAATCGAAGATGGTCCTGCTTCGTTTTCGTGGTGCGGATCTCAAACCCGGCGAATATCAGGGTTTCCTCATCGTTCGCAGTCGAAACTTTGCTACCGAATCGCGCCTGCCTTACTGGGCCGGTGTGCCTGATTTTAAGCCGGCCACAATTAAGTTTTGGCGGCAAACCACCGGTAGCCGAATTAACGGATCGGGTGATATCAGCTTTCAAATGACAGACATTGCAGGGCTACCAGTTCCAGGCACCTTTGTTCCCAATATAACGGTTGCCAGTGGCGATGGCAGAGTGTCTGCTTCGGCCGTTGCACTCAGTGATACATTTCCAGGTCTATGGGATGTGACCGTTCAATTGGGCCCAGTGCCCGGAAACAACGTGTTTCGCATTGAAGCGGGCGACGCCAAGCTGGATATTTCTATCACAAGTAAATAAGGCGTTTGGAAATTCCAGTGGCGTCGTGGTAATCTAGAAGAACGGAAGACGTAGGTAACGGGAACGTAGTTCAGTTGGTTAGAACGCCGGCCTGTCACGTCGGAGGTCGCGGGTTCGAACCCCGTCGTTCCCGCCATTATCTACTGTAGTCCGAACAAATTTGAATCATAGGGAGCCTTCAGCTCCCTTTTGTTTTTGTTGACTGGAAACTGGAGATATATCCGAAATGATGCACGCCATTAACCAACCGAAAATTCAGATGGTAAACACTCCCGACTACCGTGAAAATTATTGCAACAGCGTACAGGTGCGAACCAGCTTGTGGGATATTTTCCTCATGTTTGGCACCGTAAATCAAACCTCACCAGATTCGGTAACGATCAATAATTTCCAGGGCGTGTATCTTTCGCCGCAACAGGCAAAGATGCTGCTCAATGTTCTGCAGCAGAACGTGCAACAGTACGAAGCTACCTTCGGCGAACTGCATCTGGAACCGCAAGCCGGCTCCGGCGGCGGCCCGGCCGTTCAATAAAATATCGTTCATTTCTATCTGAAGTTTCGCTGCTCAACAGTCGATAGTTGAGTAAGCGAAACCTATGAGCACGCCTGGCATCCGAAACCTATCATCAATTCTTGGCCGTCTTAAGCCATTCGAACCATCTGGAAATACCTCAACTGCAACGGCGCTCGATAGGCTTGATCAGGCGATGTCATCCACCCCAGAGGTTGAACGCCTACCAGCAAATCCTCCCCTTCAATATCCACCATCCGGTTATACAGTTGACGATGATTCTGAGGACACAGTCGAAGTTCCGCCCCGAAGAATTGAACATCGAAGTGAGCCCGTGGCCGCAGCCGCCCCTGTGTATGTGCCGCCCCCGCCGCCTCCGCCCGAACCGGTTCCCACTCTAACCTTTGAGTCGGCGGAAACGTTGGAGGAGGAAACAAAAAAGTTCAGCGGCCGTAGTGACCTGCCATTGCATGAGTTGCGGCCACCGGTTCCGGAAACCATGGAGCACACCGGGCTGTCGAGCAAACTTATCGAACAGTTGATCATTAAGATGATCTACTATCGCGGAGGCATGGTTGGCCGTGAACTGGCCGAAGAATTAGGGCTGCAATTCAGCGTCATCGACGTCATTTTGGACGAATTGAAGCGCAATCATCACGTCACAGTGAAAAGCTCCCTCGGCGTAGGCATGATTTCCGCCCGCTTTGAATTATCAGATAGCGGTCGCGTCATCGCTCGCGATTATATTGAATTGAACGCCTACGCCGGACGGGCGCCGGTGCCGCTCTATCAATATGTGGATATTGTCCGCCGCCAAAAGCAGCGCGATTCGTGGCTGACAATGGACATGCTGAAGGAAGCTTATCAGCACATGGTTGTCACCGACCAGATCCTGAATCAAATCGGCCCCGCAGTGAACTCGGGCAAGTCATTCTTGATCTACGGCATGCCTGGAAACGGCAAAACCTTCCTGGCTGAAGCGTTGCACCATCTGGACAAGAGCATGATCTACATCCCCTATGCCATTGAGCATCAGGGGTTGATTATTCAGATGTTCGATCCGCTGTACCATACGCCGGAAGACACACCAATCAGCGAAATTCTGTCGATCACAACCGAGTCGTACGACAGGCGCTGGTTCCGTTCACGCCGCCCGTTCATCGTCAGTGGTGGCGAATTGACCCTTGACGCGCTCGACTTAAGCTACAACGCGACTGCCAAAACCTACGACGCGCCATTGCATATGAAGGCGAACAACGGCATCTATCTGGTCGATGACTTTGGCCGTCAGAAAGTGACGCCTACTGAGGTATTGAACCGCTGGATTATTCCGATGGAACGCCGCATCGACTTTTTGACCTGTCAAAACGGATCGAAAATGCACGTGCCGTTTGAAGTGTTCCTGGTTTTCTCGACAAACTTGAAGCCAGACGACTTAGGTGACGAGGCTTTCCTGCGCCGTATCCAATATAAGATGTTGATGCGCAGTCCGGACGAGTACGAGTTTGCGGCAATTTTCAAGAAGTACGCCGAATCGCAAGGGCTCACGGTAACTCCGAAGCTGATTGTTGATTTCCTTGAAAAATACTACAGGAACAAAAAGAAGCCCAAACGCCGCTGCCATCCGCGCGACATTCTGACCCATGCAATCGACATCATTCGCTTCGAAAGGCGAGATTGGCTGCTGACGCAAGAGGTTCTGGATCACGCTTTCGAGAGTTGCTTTGTGGCAGTAGACGAAGAGATGGGCTAGCAGCCGAGCGGCTACCGCCATGCGCAAGCATGCGGGCCCAATCTCTATTGGACGAAGATCGGGGACGGTGGCGTTGGACGAAGATCGAGGACTGTGGCGCTAATTCACCGATGTTAATTCCGTCCCCGATCTCTTTCCTACGACGCCGCAGCTACCGAGCCGCCATGCGCAAGCATGCGGACCCGATCTCTCCCATTCGCGAATTGCTTCGTGGCAGTACACGAAGCGATGTACTTGGAAGAAGATCGGGGACGGGGGCGCTAATTCACCGATGCTAGTTAACTCCCCCGTCCCCGATCTCATTCCTACGATGCGGCAGCCACCGAGCCGCCATGCGTAAGCATGCG
>JBBRJC010000170.1:0-7634 GCA_038220135.1 Bryobacterales bacterium
AAATGCTCTTGGTGATGCATATTGCCGCCGTCATGCTGATCTCAACCAAGGCCGAAATTGATGACGCCAAACGCGCCCGCCTGCTTACTGGGGCTTCCATCTCCGGTTGGGCTGTAATTCTTTTGGGCGCAGTTCTAAGGAGCATATGAGCACCCCCGGCTACACAGCACTTCACGAAGGCGCCGCTTTGATTGATCTGAGCGGCCGCGGCAAGATTCGCGTGGAAGGCGAAGATCGCGCCCGGCTGCTGCACGCAATGACCACCAATCACGTTAACGGCCTGGCCGATGGGGATTCGCTGTACGCGTTTTTCCTGAGTGCACAAGGCCGTGTGATGGCTGCGGTCTACATCATCAATCAGGGCGAATCGTTCCTTATCGACACCGAAGCAGAATCGAGGCATTGGGTGTTTGACCATCTCGATAAATTCATCATTGCTGATGACGTTACGCTGGCCGATGAAACCGATGCCACTGCAACGCTTGCCCTGGAGGGTCCGCTGGCGCAATCGGTAGCCGAAAAGGCTGGCGTGAAAACCTACGACCTTGGTGGTCTCCGCGTAATTTGTCCCCTTGCAGAGAAAGACGAAGTTGCCGCGAAACTGCATGCTGCAGGCGCTGTTGATGCTACTGCCGACGAATTCCACTTGGTGCAACTGGAACAGCGCAAACCGCGATACGGCGTGGATTTCGATGAATCGAAAATTCCGCAAGAGACGCAGCAAATGCACGCCATCCACTTTAGCAAGGGCTGCTATCTGGGGCAGGAAATTGTCGAACGAGTACGCTCGCGCGGCCTGGTGAACCGGCTGCTGGTGCCGTTGCTTATTGATGGCTCCGTTATTCCGGAACACGACACGCATATCATTTCGGGCGATAAGCCGGTGGGAAAAATTACCAGCGCCGCTTACTCGCCCAAGCTTGGAACCATCGCCGGGTTCGGCTATGTGCTGTCAGAAACATTGCGCACCAAGGCGCCTTTAACGATTGGCGAAAGCAGCGCGCATGTCGTCGAGTATCTGACGGGGAATGGCTAAATTCTTGCGGCGGCCCGAGCCTAATTCAATATCAGGTTTGTTGTCGCCGTGATAATCGCTGCCACCTGTAGGCACTAGCTGAAACTGCTTTGCGTAGCGCAAATACCGTTGCACATCTTCCGGTTTATGATCGGAATGGTAAACTTCGAGGGCCATCAAACCATCATCGGCAATATCAGAAATCCAGCGCTCTTCTTCGGCCAGAACCGTCTTGCCAAGTCGAATTGGATGGGCCAGTGAAGCAACACCGCCAGCATCGCGAACCAGGTTTATGGCGTCGATCAGGGTCACTTCTTTGCGATCCACATAGGCCCGCGAGCCTTCGCCCAGATACACTTTGAAAGCCTCTTCAATCGATTTACAATAGCCCTGCTGCACTAATGCGCGGGCAAAGTGGGGGCGGCCCGTAATGCTGCGGCCAATCATCTCCACTTCTTCAAGCCGGATGCCAATGCCCAGTGCATTCAACTTGACGATCATTTCCTTGTTCCGTTCTCGACGGGTTTCCTGCAAGACTAGCAACCACTCTCGAAAATCGGGGTCGGGGGCACCTTTTAAGAAATACCCCAGCAAGTGAACACTCTTGCCGCGAAAGCGCGTACTGACTTCTATGCCACAAACCAGATCAAGGCCTTTGGCCTGGGCAAGAGGCAAGGCTTTATCGAACCCTTCAAATGTATCGTGGTCGGTAATGGCCAGCGATTCCAGTTCCAAATTCAACGCGTGGGTAATCAGTTGGGCGGGCGACAATGTACCGTCGCTTGCAATGGTGTGCGAATGCAGATCGATCAAAACGAGATGAGCTCCAGTTCTTTGAGCTTAGCCCATATCATGGCTTCGCTTTCTTCATGCGTCTGAGTTGAGCTATCCACCGTCACTTCCGGCGATGCTGGTGGCTCATACGGATCGCTCACTCCAGTGAAATGCGCAATTTCACCGGCCAGCGCTTTCTTATACAAACCTTTCACGTCGCGACTGGCAAGAACCTCGATCGGACAGTGAACATAAATCTCAACAAAATTGCCGATTTTGGCGCGCACCTGATCGCGAGTCTCTCGGTACGGGCTGATTGCGGCAACAATAGCAATCACGCCGTTGCGCGATAGCAACTGGCAAACGTAGCCCAGGCGATGAACATTGGTATCGCGGTCTTCCTTGCTGAAACCGAGGCCTTTGGACAAGTGGGTGCGCACTTCGTCGCCGTCCAGCAGTTCCACCTTCGCACCGGCCTTTTGCAGCTTCTCAAAAATACGCTCTGAAAGCGTCGATTTTCCAGCACCGGACAAGCCGGTGAACCAGAGTGTGAATCCTTTATGCATGAGTTGTAGTAAGAACCTCGTCCAACAGGACGTCCAATTCCCGTTTCAATTCGCCTTTTGGGGTAACGTGCAAACCGCACTCTTTATCCCCCTCATTTTCCCACCACCAACGGCCTGCGCGCGCAATGTCATTCGGTGAACTTGCCCTGGTGCAACTGCTGCAGCCGATGGTTTGATAACCGGCGGCATACAGAGGGTGAACCGGCACATTGTTGACCGCTATATATTCTTCCACCTGCGTTTCGGACCAGTCGGCAAGGGGGCTCAATTTCCAGCGGCCCCGATTCATTTGCGCTTTGTCGACCTCAGCACGCTCTTCGGACTGCCCGCGACGCAGGCCCACAGCGTATGCATCTAGAGATTTCAGATGCAGAGCCAGCGGACGGACTTTGCGGACTTCGCAGCACAACTTGCGCAGCGGTACAGCGCGGCGAAACAAGTTGGGACCATGGATGGTCATCAAATTAGAAACTTCGGTTGCATCGGGTGCCAGAACTTCGACCTTTAACCCGTAGCGTTCGCGCACGGTTTCCATCATGGCATAGGTTTCCGCGGGAAGGCGGCCGGTGTCGATTGTGACGACACGGATATATTTCGAAATTTTCGACGCCATATCAACCAGGATCATGCCTTCTTTTTGGAAGCTGGTCACGATGGCGAAACGGTCTTGGAATTCGTTTTTGGCCCAGGAAAGCAGTAGTTCAGGCCGAAGCAAATCGGCTTCGGACGGCATGGTCATTCATTCACCCTATTTTCTATCAGTATACAGAAGATTGGGTGGGCGCGATCAATGCAAATCAGGTTTTGCGAGCGGTTTTTCGTCAGTCAGATTGAAATCAAAAAGCATGCCATTGGTAAGAACACGCAATTTACCGGAGCCGAGCACCTTGCCCTGGGTGGTGAGAAAAATTGCTCCGTCAACAGTTTCGCCCGGAGCGAGTTTGGCCGGAACAAATACGATTGCACTTGCTGCGGCAGCGGCTTTCAACTTTGCTGAACTGACTTCAGCCAGGGCCGAGAGCCGGCGTTGTTCGTAACTGCTAGCGGTGCGCAAATTCTTCATCCCGTAGATGCCCTGCTCGTATGCAGACACCAGGCGGACCACTTCGCTTCTTCCACCTTTATCCAAAAACTCCTGAACAACTTTTCGTGGCACAGCGGGACGCATGGCTGTTCCGTCGGCCCTGACCCAACTGAAATCATCCAGTTTCAGGATCATTGCCTTCGATGAGCCATTGGTTACAGCCACCTGAATCACACCATATTCACGGATGTGCGAAGGCAGTTGGGCGAACATTACGGTGAGTCCGTTTTTGGTCAGCGTCTGATAAATCAAGCCGCCCGATTCAAATTCGATCACCTGGGCGGAGGCGATGGAGCAGAGGACCACGAGCAATAAACGAGTAAGAAGGCACATGCCAATTCCGATACTACCATCCATGCCTACCCGGTCACCCTTTCTTTTGTTGCAGTCGAGCCAATTGCGCTGTAAAAAGAGGATTTCTGGGATAGCTGTTGGACAGTTCGCGAAGAGTTGCCGAGGCGCGGTCAATACGCTTTTCCCGCTCATAAAACACGGCTAGAAGCAGTTTTGCAAATGCGGGAAAGTAGCGGCCAGTGCGAGCGGCCATTTCCAAATGTTCCAGACCTTTTTGCTTGTCGCCTTTGGCGGTTTCAATCTTCACTGCCCATCGCACCATAGCCGGGAGGGCGCCGAGCATGTACTCGTTCAGGCCCGTGGTGAGGTACGCATCATGAAATTTCGGATCAACGGCAAGAAGTTTGTCAGCCCACAATTGGGACTTCTTGCACATGTCGAAGCTGGCCATGGAACGCCGTTCGACGTAGGCCACATAATTCGATTCAAAACTGTAGCTCATCATTTGGCAAAGCAAGGCGGTAGTATCGCGCGAGTTGCCTTCCAGCGATTGATTGGCCAGGCGGCGCGTTTCCGCGATTGCTGCGAAAAATGCAGTGTGCAGTTTTAGGTCGGGCTTGGCTTTGCTGCGGTGCCCGGTCGCAAAAAAATATTCGCTTTCCCAGATATTCAAACGGGCAAACTCAGAGAACAGCAACGCAGCGGCGCGCACACAATGTGCAACTGGATCTTGCATCGATTCGCCGGCGACGGTCTGGGCTTGCGCATATTCAAAGTTGAAGAGATGATCGAACGCCTTTTCGATTGGTGATGCGGCGGCGCAGCCAGCGGGGGCCACGGCGATCAGCGACAAGAAAGTGCGACGATTCATTTACTTCATTTTACTGATTCGGCCAGACACAGCACGGCCTTCGGAAACGTTCTTACTTCAAATTCATTCAGCCGGCGTTCCTTACTTTATCTTCTCGACTGCCGCCAAGCAGCCTGCTTTGCAACTCGCATTCACGACTCCCCAGCCATGTTTGCGATTCAGATTCGGTTTAGAACGCCGGAGCATTTGACTGCCGCGCGGACTTCGTCAGTTGGAAGTTGCTGGCCAGCAATTTGTCTTCCTGTTTCAAAAGTAGCGCGGGGGCTGGAAGTGCTACCCGTTCGATTTCGGGAGGTTGTTGATTATAGGGGGAATATAAACTTTTTGGATCAGTGATTCGATTTGTTTGGATTTGCATTGTTTGCAATTTGGGTTCGTTTTACTGGGAGGCGTTTCTAGTTTGTATGGTTTCACCAATATTGGTGGAAGGGTTCCGCGTCAGTTGACGTTGGCTGATGTCTGAAACGGAAGCGGCCGCGTCCCTGCGAATCTGACGGAGGGAGGGACTCGGGAATTTATCTGAAACAATTTGTTACTTGTTTCACTTCGCTTGCGCTATTTCCATTGATACGGTATTCAGCCGTTTCAAGAAATGGAGGAACGTTATGACAGAGAAACATATCATACTGCGAGCAACATCAAGCAATACGGGAGCGCGGGAGGCCTTTGTTGGCGTCAATGCACTTTCTGTTGGAATGGAAAGTGCGCCAGTAGGCCTTGGTGTGGAAATCGCCGAGATAGACCGGCGCGATATTCCGGATGTGGCCAGCCAAAGTGACGTGATTGCAATCGCCCCAGCGATGCCGATGCGTCTGATAAAGCCCCTGGATGTTGGGCCGGTCAACGCGCTTGGCGCAGTTGCTTGGGGGATTCAAGCGGTGAAAGCCGACACATCTCCGTTTACCGGAAGCGGTGTCGTCGTTGCTGTTCTTGACACCGGCATCGATCCTGGTCATGCTGCGTTTGCCGGGGTGCAGTTGGTGCAGCGGAACTTTACCAGTGAAGGCGACAATGACCAGCATGGACACGGCACTCACTGTGCGGGAACCATCTTTGGCCGGGATGTTAATGGCACGAGAATTGGAGTGGCACGTGGCGTAACGAAGGCGATCATTGGCAAAGTCGTTGGGAAAGGCGGAGGATCCAGTGACGTAATTGTCAAAGCAATTCAATGGGCGGTAGAGAATGGCGCAAATGTAATTTCAATGTCTATTGGCATTGATTTTCCTGGTTATGTTGCAGAGTTAGAGCGGCGTGGGATGCCAACTGAACTGGCAGTTTCGCGGGCGCTCGAAGCGTATAGACTCAACGTTCAGATTATTGATCGCGTGGCTGCACTGGTTAAATCCCAATCAGCTTTTCTGCAGCCCACAGTCATTGTCGCTGCGGCTGGTAATGAGAGCCGTCGGCAATTGAATCCCGACTTCGAGGTTGCTGTCAGTCCGCCTGCAGTGGCAGAAGGCATCATCAGTGTTGCCGCATTGGGCCAAGTGGCGCCAGGACTGGAGATCGCGCCGTTCTCGAACACGGGAGCAAACGTGTCAGGTCCGGGAGTCGCCATTAACTCTGCAAGTATGGGCGGTGGCTTGCGATTGATGAGTGGCACAAGCATGGCTACCCCTCACGTTGCGGGAGTGGCTGCATTGTGGGCTGAGAAGCTTCGAGGGAGCGGTCAACTTACGGCGCTAAATCTGACGGCACGTTTGATTGGACGTGCGGAAACGCAAGGGTTGAATCAACCCTTTGATCCTTTCGATATTGGTGCCGGTTTGGTGCAGTCACCACAGTCTTAAAGGCTGAATACATTAACCTTGAAGTGTTCGGGCAGGCCGGTCTATATTCCAGCCGCCCGAACATGGTCGGTTCCTTTCTTCCTGGCGATAAGCTGCTTTCGCACAGGGCCATTACGGGCTTTCAATACACGGTGCAATTTCCAGATTTTCCCTTGTCGGAGGAAATACCAAATCCTTACGATTTCTGGAATTCCTTGTCCCGTGCGATAGGGGGTTGGCTGGTTGGGCTGTAGAAAGCGTGATCAACCAGCTTTGACGGCAGGGTGTGTCGCTCACTATCCTTAGCCGATGAGAAGCAACCAGTGGCGCGCGCTTTTGACATTGTGAGGTCCGTTGGGCTGTCGTTGCCGGATGTGGAAGCTTTCACAAAGTACGACGGATCGCCTGTGCTAAAAGTGGGCGGCGTTTTTGTGGCTGGGGCTTGCGATGCATTCCTCTGCGGAACCGGAAACGTTTGTGGTGCAGGCCGAACTTGAGGATCGCGAGCGGCTGATTGACGAAGCGCCTGAGACTTACTACATGACGGATTACTATCGCACCTATCCGTTGGTGTTGGTTCGATTGCCTGGGATGGGCGCAGACGCGCTACGTGACTTGCTTACTGTTTCATGGCGTATGGCGATGCAGAAGGTTCGCTAGCGCTTGGCCTGTGCGGCACGTGGGAAACAAGCCTGGAATTCGTGACGCGTATTGTGAGGCAGGCTTGCAAAAGGAAACACCACCGCATAAATCACTTCGATGGAAACAGGCGGTTGAAAAACTCCCGCGTCCGGTGTTGGATTTGCGCATACTCGGTGAGCAGCGGCTGATCCGACAAATAGGTGGGCACCCAACGCATCACCAGTTCCGTCACAATGTCCAACTGCCTTTGCGAGCGCGGCAGGCTGCCTTCGGCGTGGCCACTGGACAGCCGCAGTGCGTGATCCACAGAGCGATAAAACGTGGCGGCATCGCGCAGAAAGTTGGCATCGGGGCGATCTAAGTGGCCCATCTTTTCGATTACGTCAATACGCGCGGGGGTGTTGAGTAATTTGAAAAATATTCCGGCACCCTTCAATCGCAAATACATTAGGGCGAAATCGATGTCGTAGTATCCACCCGGGCCGGCCTTCAATGGATTGTTGTGGCTCTGTTCTTTTTCAAGGCGCAGCCGCATTTTCCGAAGCTCTGCTTGCGACCTTCCGCTTTGCCCGTAGGAACTCCAATCCACATCCTGCAAACGATTCAGAAATCCAGT
>JBBRJC010000171.1:0-7574 GCA_038220135.1 Bryobacterales bacterium
TGAACGCCAGATTTTCCAGTTCCTGATTGGTCAGAACCAGGATTATCGTGTCGATTTTGACAGAAGCACCAGGGCGGAGAATGATTTTGTCGACGCGCCCATCGGTGTTGGCCGGTATGAGTAATACTTCTTCGGGGACCAAAGTTCCCAACCCGCGGACTTGACGCAGCATTGGCCCACGCTTGACCGTGTCTGGCCAGACAGTGGCAAATTCAACTGACGCTGCAGCCTGCGGCAGGCGATTGACGCCCCAGGTTATTAAGCCACAAACGACTACTAGCAGAGTGACGATCACAATCCGCTTGATCATCCGGTTGCGGCCTGCCGATTTACGAGGAATATCCATGCCCATGACAAATAAAGGAAATGCAACCAGCATGCCATCGTAAAACTGCTTACAAGCCTTTTATAATGAGAGACTTAATTGGCCGAGGCGTTGGATTTATAAAGCGGCTGTGTCCGATTTTGGGATTTAGCTGCCCAGTTTCAACGTACAAACCCTTTGGCGTTGGCCTTGCCGAGGATTTTGGCGTAGATTGCGCGCGTGCGGGTGAGTTCAGGATCGCCTACTTCAAGTTTTGGTTCCAGAATCGCAATAGCCTGCGCCAAGATGCGGCGAGCCTCTTTGGTTTCCCGTTTGGCATACTTCAGAGTGCCCAATTCTACGAGGGCCAATCCCCGATTCTTGCTGAATTGCCCCTCCAATTTTTCCCAGATCTTTAACTCTTCGTTGAGCAGCACCTCAGCTTCGGTATAGCGCTTCTGCAAACCTAGAACTTGCACCAAGTGATGCATTGTGGTTGCGGAGCGCACGTCATCAGAACCAATTTCCCTGGTCCAAATCAGCAGCGCACGGCGCATTAGCTCTTCAGCCCCTGTGAGCTTTTGTTCCAACAGAAATAGTACGCCCAGATTATCCAACTGGGCCGCCGCATGCACGGAAGCTTTGCCGGCTATTTTTTCTGCTATTGCGAGTGCGCGACGCAAATGTGGTTCAGCTTTAGCTAAATGGCCTTCGGTGCTTTCCAGTTCACTCAGATTATTGAGAGTCGGCACTAGATCAAGCTGGCTATGGATGGAGGTTGCCTCTAACAACTGCAGTGCCCGTTCCAGGACATCACGCGCCTGTTCGAGCCGCTTTTGCTTGAGGTAGACCGTACCTAAATTGTTCAACACCAAGGCAATATTTTTGCCATCGTCAGCTACTGGTTCCAACACTTTCAGGGCTCTTCTGTAGTTATTTTCGGCGGTTGTGAAATCCCCTTCGTCCTGTGACATGGCACCCAGGTTGTTGAGCACTGTCCACAAGTCTGAAGAATCTTTGCCTTTGAGCTTTTCCTTGATTGCGATTGACCGCAGGAAATAGGTGCGGGCCAAGTCATGATGATGAAGCTCACGCTCGGCATTACCCACATTGTTTAGACTGCTGGCAAGTTTCATCTCGAAATTGTATGTTGGCTGCTGTGTTGCCCGGGCGTCGGCCAGAAGCGCTTCGCGCACTTTTAAGGCCTTACGGGATTGCTGGGCGGCGAGTTCGATTTGCTGCTGTTTGCGGTAACTTTCTGCAAGATTATTAAGCGTCGAGGCCATATCCTCGCTATTTTGTAATTGGCCCTGTTCCCACAGCACGATTGCCTTTTGATAAAGCACCGAAGCTTCTTTGAAGCGGCCAAGCGTGTGGACCAGAGCGGCATAATTATTGAGACCCTTCGCCTCGCGGCCGTGATCTTGGGCGGCTTCAATTAATTTTTGATATTGCTGTTCCGCTTCGCGGCTTTCGCCCTTGCGAGCCAAGCTGTAGGCGTGGTTCATTTCGTCATCCCAAGTTTGGGCAATCAATGAGGTGCTGAGAATCGCCGTAAAAAGAAAACTTGCCAAAAACATAAGAGCTGCTCCTTTCATCACTACTTCCATGTACTGCTGCATACGAATGAAGTTCCCATTTCAAGCTCAGAATGGGGCGAACTGCGTACCTGTTGGGGTGAACGAGGGGGCTGCGAGATTGAGCGGGAGAAAGCGCTACAGTGAGATTAGGAGGGAATTATGAAGAAGCCACAAAAGCCGATCATCATCAAGGGCAATCAGGAGATGAAGGTGAAGAGAATCTCTCGAATTGTGCTTGGTGCTACGCCTCCGGCAAAGACAATTGAGCCCAAGACGAGGCGGAAACCGAAGTATAAACAAGCCATCGCGGAGGACGATCAAAGTTAAGTTTCTTTAATGTAACACTTGATAAATGCTGTGCGTAAATTTACTCCAACTTCATCGATTTGCAACATAAGTTGCGCGTAAGTCCATTCTAACCAATAGTTAACAATTATCTAGCCGCTTAGGTGATGTTAAGAACGTTAAGAGTTAATGCTTTGAGAACATTAAAATTTATGCTAAATCTATAACTTCTAAGGACTTCCTCCGGCTACCTGTTAGAATACGGGTAAAAAAACAATAAGGCTGGATCAGCATCAATAACCGGCCTAAACAGTTAGGGGAGCTTATGAATCGAAACACAAGACAAAGAAGAGCGTTGCGCGACGTCTTCGATGAAAATGACAGGCCGTTGAGCCCGTCTGAATTATTAGGGTTAGCAAATGCAAAAGCGGAAGGTCTTGGCATTGCTACGGTATATCGCACGATCAAATCGCTGCAGGAAGATGGTATTATTTCGCAGGTTGATCTGCCTGGCGAGCCGCCACGGTACGAATCTGCGGGTAAACCACCTCATTACCACTTCCAGTGCAAAACTTGCAACAAGGTTTACGATGTAGCGGGGCAATTGCCATCGGCAACCGACTTGGCGCCGGAGGGATTTTCAGTCTCCAGCCACCTGTTAATGCTGTATGGAGTTTGCAGTGGCTGCACTGTTCAAGAAAATTCTGCTGCTCATGCTTGAGACTGAGGCGTAACCGCAATATAGTAGTCGAGTGACCCGAAAACTATTCCTGGTTTTGGCAGCCTGCTTTGTACTTGAAGCCGCGCCGAAGAAAACCGCACTCGACCGCTATGTTGCAGCTCCTGATGCCAGCTTTAAGTACACGCTGGCTAAGAAAACGGACAGCGCAAAATCTACTTCCTACGTTTTAGACATGATCTCGCAAACCTGGCGTAAGCCGGAAGAGATCAGCCGTACCCAATGGCAGCACTGGGTGAACATCGTACGGCCGAAAGAGTTGAAATCATCTCTGGCGTTCTTGTTCATTACCGGTGGTGCGAACCGGGCAAACCAAGCGCCTGGCAGCATTGACCCGCAAATGGTGCGGATGGCTGAAATGCTGGGTGCGGTAACCATTGAATTGAAAATGGTTCCGAACCAGCCGCTGGTGTTTGCCGACGATCCGAAGAAGAAAGAGCGCGTGGAAGATTCCTTCATCGCTTATACCTGGAACAAGTATATGGAAACGGGCGACGATACCTGGCCTGCGCGGTTGCCGATGACCAAAGCGGCAGTGCGCGCCATGGATGCGGCCACGGCTTTTCTTGCCAGCTCTGAGGGTGGCGGTGTCAAAATTGACCGATTCCTGGTTTCTGGTGGCTCGAAACGCGGCTGGACAACTTGGACCACTGCCGCTGTTGATAAGCGCGTTGTTGCCATTGCTCCACTTGTAATTGACATGTTGAACATGGTGCCTTCGTTCAACCATCACTATCGCGTTTACGGCTTCTGGGCTCCTTCGATTGGTGATTATTTCGAGCAGGGGATCATGGACAAGACCAATACCCCGATGTACAAAAAGCTGATGGAAATTGTGGAACCGTACTCTTATAAAGAGCGGCTGACAATGCCCAAGTTTATGGTGAACGCAGCGGGCGATCAGTTCTTCCTGCCCGATTCCTGGCAATTTTATTTCCGTAAACTAAAGGGTGAAAAGCATTTACGTTATGTGCCAAATGCTGATCATTCGTTGCGTGGATCAGACGCGTGGGAATCAGTTGGAGCCTACTATGATTCGCTGATTCGTGGAACGCAGCGGCCCGATCTGGATTGGAAATTGCAGAAGGATAGCAGCCTGCGCGTGAAGTCGAAAGACAAGCCGTCGGTGGTGAAACTATGGCAGGCTTACAATCCAAATGCACGTGATTTCCGCATGGAAACGATGGGGCCGATATACAAAAGCTCAGAACTGAAAATGGACAAGGACGGCGTCTGGATAGGGAAGCCGGAAAAGCACGAAAAAGGCTACACCGCCTATTTCGTGGAAATGACGTTCCCTAGTGGCGGTGCATTTCCGTTCAAGTTCACCACAGGCGTTCACGTAACGCCGGATACGTATCCGTTTGGACTACCTGAAAAGGGTAAGTCGAAGATCGGTCCGGCACCAAAGCGGAACTAGGTAAATTAATAGGAAAGCGGGGACTAACTCTGCTTTCCTGTTTTTCCTGGAAATTCTATGGGAGCCTTCACTCGACGATCCGCGATCGGGAATCTCGCGGCCTTTTTCGCATCCTCGCCACTTCTGATTGGACAACGGGATCCGTTTCGGGATCACAGCCGCATACCCCGTTTGGACGAATTAACTACGGCTTACGATTTTGAACCTGTAGCTTTCGCCAAGCTTCCGCGCGTGGCTTTTAACTACACAGCTTATGGCGTGGAAGGCGAATTCACGCTGCACCGTAACCGGGATGCGTTCGGTTGGGTTGACCTGGTACCTCGACGTTCTCAGGCAAATTCTGCCGATACAACAATTGAACTTTTCGGCACGAAGCTGGCCTATCCGATTCTGGTAGCCCCAACCGCAGCACATACCCAACTCCATCCTGAAGGCGAAGCGGCTACATTTCGTGCCGCCACCGCAGCAGCCAAAACACCGATGATTGTCAGCAACAATGCCAGCCTGCCAATGGCGACCATTGCGGCAGCGGCGAAGGGAAACTTGTGGTGGCAACTTTACCCGCGGCAAAGTATGGACGATAGCAAAGCGCTGCTGGATACGGCGCAATTGAGAGGCGCTCAGGTAATTGTGGTCACCATCGATCAGGGCTCCGCTTATTACGAACGAACGTTGCATGATCGGCATTTGGGGACGTCGGCAAGACCGCCAAGGACGGGGACCGATCCGAACCCGTACCGGGTTTTGACCAATCGAACTTGGTATACGTGGGCATATTTCGATCAGATCCGGCCCATGATAAAAGTCCCTATGCTGGCTAAAGGTGTGATGACGGCCGAGGGTGCGGCGCAGTGTGTGGAGCGGGGTTTGGATGGAATTATTATTTCCAACCACGGTGGACGGGCCATGGATTACTCGCCCTCGACACTTGAAGTTTTGCCGGAAATTGTGGATGCTGTACGCGGGAGAATTCCGGTGTTTATCGACGGCGGTTTTCGCCGGGGAAGCGACATTCTGAAAGCACTTGCACTGGGGGCAAAAGCTGTTTGCCTGGGCCGTGTTCCGCGCTGGGGTTTGGCTGCTTATGGTGCAGCAGGGGCGCAGCGGGTATTGGAGATTATGCAGAAGGAACTGGTGCTGGCGATGATGCAAAACGGTTGCCCATCGCTTGCATCGATTGATCGTAGTCTGGTGCAGACACGCTTCAAATGAGCAACTATCAACTCAATCGACGGCGGGCTTTGCAAGCTTTCGGGGCTTGGGTTGCCGCGTCGCCACTGCTGAACGGGCAGCAGTTGAGCGGGGAGCCGGAGGGCCGCATCACCCCGCTGGGCGAGTTTGTGAATGTTCTAGAGTTTGAGCCGATGGCCAAACGGAAGTTATCCGGTGCGGTCTTTTCTAACATTGCCGGGGGCGACCGTGCAGATATGGAGCGCTGCACGTTTCGTCCCCGGCTGATGGTGGATACGTCGAAGATGAACCTGTCAATGGAGCTTTTTGGCGAAAGCATGTTCGCGCCGATTCTCGTGGGACCGGCATCGTCGCAACAGATGCTACACCAGGACGGTGAGTTGGCAATGGTGCGCGGCGGCGCTGCGGCGAAGGCAGTCACGGTGATTAGCTGCCTTGCGAGCCAACCTATTGAGGCCATTGTGGAGGCTGCGAAGGGACCGATTTGGTGTCAGGTATTCGTTGGCCCTGAAGCGCGCAGGCAGGCGGAGAAGGCTATTGGTTTGGGATGCAAGGTGCTGTTCATCACGGTGTCAAAGCCGATAGATTGGATGGCGATTGACAAGATTCGCCAAGGCCTGAAGGTGCCGGTGGTAGTGAAAGGAATCATGAACCCGACTGATGCTGGAACTGCGGTGAAGCGAGGGTTTCAGGGAATCGTTATTTCTAACTATCGAGCGGCTGCTTCGCCTTCTGCGTTTGGGATGCTACCGGCAATTGTTGACGTTGCCGGCGGCAAGATTCCGATACTGATCGATGGCGGATTTCGTCGTGGAACGGATATCTTGAAAGCGATGATTCTGGGTGCCGAAGCGGTGATGGTTACGCGCCCGGTGTTGTGGGGATTGGCTGGCTATGGTGCTGATGGTGTGCAGTCCGTGATGGAGATGCTGCAGACGGAGCTTGCGCGGAATATGATCATGATTGGGGCTGTCACGCCCAAGGATTTGAAGCGCGACATGATCAAGATTCACAGCCGGTAGAGTTTAGTCTGTCGTGCGGTAGTCGTCGGGGATATGCGTGTCGAAGTCGCGACGGTCATGAAGGATGCGGGCCACTTCGATTTCGCCGTTGCCGCGCTTTCGATAGACTATGAAATGGCGAGGCTCTTTCACACTGGGGCCGGAAACACGGCTGCGGCTGAATGAAAGGTGATGGATTCGGGCACCAGACACCAAGATATCTGGACGTGCTTGCGAACCAATACGATCAGGATCACTAGCAAGGTCAATTAAAGCTTGCGCGACTAAGGCTTCATAGCGTATGGTCGCACGCTCACCAAAGACGTCCCAGGTCCATTTCAAAATGGCAGAAATATCGCGGCGTGCCTGATCGTTGACTCGAACTTGGTACCGAGACGCCTCAGCCACGCTTCAGTTCTGCATCAAGTTCGGCAGCAACCTCGATATGGATTTTATCGAGAAAATCATCCATTTCCTCCATGGAATTCAGCTCGACATATTCCCCTCGATCAAGCTGATCGAAGCCTTCTTTGGCAGCTGCCCGAAGCCATTCCAGTTTTCGAGCGTCTTCGCGCTCGCGTTGCTCAAGTAGTTCCAAGCCTGCCCGAACCACTTCACTAGCATTGCTAAAACGGCCAGAGGTAATACCCGCTTCAACAAAGTGATCAAAGTGTTCTGTCAGATCTACGTTAAGGTTCGGCATAGTGTGTTCACTTTCCACATTAGCAGGATCATTTCTTCTTTTCAGCGATCGCGAACAAGTGGTTGCGGCCACGAACATAAAGCGTATCACCGGAAATTGCGGGCGACGCCATCACTGTTTCGCCAACCTCATTTTCCGCGAGTACTTTGTAGGCGTTTCCCTGGGCCAAAACATAGGTATGGCCGTCTTCGTTAGTGATATAAATCTTGCCGTTTGCCGCCACTGCGGAACTGCTAAAGCCTGAGGTGCCACCACCCAATCGTTGCTGATACAGGCGCTCGCCCGTAGACATTTGGTATGCGGAAAGAACGCCGCTATCCAAACAAAAATAGCCAATTCCACCAGCAATTA
>JBBRJC010000172.1:0-7478 GCA_038220135.1 Bryobacterales bacterium
GGCGTTAGATCTTCCTTCACCATCTGCACAATGCGTTTGCCGGAAAGCTCAGCCATCGCATAGCGGCGGGAATCGGGTGCTGGAATTGCGGCGCAGCCTGGCAGCGACATGCCCAATGCTTCAGTGATGCTGGCCATCGTCGAAGCAGTCCCCATCACCGTGCAATGGCCCGCAGAGCGCACCATACAGCCTTCGATTTCGATCATCTCTTCTTCACTCACTTCACCGCAGCGGTAAAGATCGAAGATCTTGCGGCCGTCGGTGCCGGTGCCGAACGGCTTGTTTTTATAGTTGCCTGAAAGCGTGGGGCCACCACTGACGAAAATAGAAGGAATGCCCGCAGAAGCAGCGCCCATTAATTGCGCCGGTGTTGTCTTGTCGCACCCGCATAAAAGCACCACACCATCAAGCGGGTTTGCCCGTATGGATTCTTCCACGTCCATCGCCATCAGGTTGCGAAAGAGCATGGTGGTGGGCTTCATGAACTGCTCGCCAAGGGAGATGGTTGGGAACTCAAGAGGGAATCCGCCTGCCTCCCATACGCCCCGTTTCACAGCCTCAGCAACCTGACGCAAGTGGGCATTGCAGTTGTTCAGCTCGCTCCAGGAATTGCAGATGCCGATGACCGGCTTGCCGTCAAAAATATCTCGATTAAATCCCAGTGAGCGCAAGTTCGCACGGCGGGAAAAATTATAATATTCCCGTCCGTTAAACCAGGCGTAAGAGCGGAGGTCTTTACCTTCAGGCATTTTGTTATGCGATGTCGTAGAGCGTTGCGGCAAAGCCCGTGACGCAGGCTTCAATCAACGGCCAGGCCTTCTTATGATCTTCACTGGCAACCCAGGCAATCCGCTGCTCTTCGGTTTGAAAGCAGACCAGCAGGCGATAGTTTGCGCCCACTGGCCCTGGTGCTTTCTTTACCGAATTCAGCTTCAGCAACTTCGTGTCCGCAAAGCCCGGTTGGCGCTTCATGGCAGGTGCGAAGGTCTTCAGGTAAGCATCCAGTAATTGCTTTTCCTTCTTCATGTCGACGTTCAAATCAACATGCAGTTGGATGCCTTTACCGGAGCCCGCGGCAGAGGCGGAACCGGCTGCTGCAAGAGCAGCCGTTGCTATGGTCTTGAAGCTGGTTCTACGATTCATGGTAGTGTCCTTAAAATTATGCGAGTGCTTTGCCCAGCGCCTCAACAATGAGTGCGACGTTCTCTGTCTTTGAACCTTCGCCCATCAAACCGATGCGCCAAATTTTGCCTGCCAGTGGACCAAAGCCACCAGCAATGTCGATACCGTAATTGGTCAGCATGGACTTACGCACAGTCATGTCATCCTTGCCTTCAGGAATGAGCGGCGTATGCAATGTCCACAGGCGATGCGGATCGTTCACCAGCATCGAAAGGCCCAAGCCCTCCAAGCCGGCAATGAGTGCCTTATGATTTGTTTGATGACGCACAAAGCGCGCGGCCAGGCCTTCTTCAGCAATCAGGGCAAGGCCTTCGCGCAATGCGTAGAACATGCTGATTGGTGCTGTGTGGTGATAACGTTTCTGGCCACCGAAGTATTCGTCCAGCAACTTAAAATCGAGATACCAGGTGTGGTTCAGGCTGGTGCGGGCACGCATTTTTTCCATCGCGCGTTCCGATACCGTGATCGGCGAAAGGCCGGGAGGGCAGCTCAAACCTTTTTGTGAACAGCTAAATGCAATGTCAATGCCGGTGTCGTCAATATTGATCGGCATCGTGCCCAGCGAGGTTACGCAATCGGCAATAACCAATGCGCCCACTTCATGCGCCGCTTCGCAAAGTGCCTTACCGTTCTGCCAAACACCCGTAGAAGTTTCTGCTGTAACGTAGCCCACCACTTGTGGCTTCTCGCGCAGAATCGCTTCGCGTATTTCGTCGTCAGTGAAATTCTGTCCCCATGGCTTTTCGCAACGGATGATGGTTGCGCCTTGGCGACGGCCCATTTCAGCAATACGTTCTGCAAAGAATCCGCTGATGAAAACCAGAAACTTTGTGCCGTCTTCTACGAAGTTGGAAACTGCCGCTTCCATACCTGCGCTACCGGTGCCAGAGAGCACCATTGTGAAAGGGTTCTTGGTGCCAAACACCATTTGCAACCACGGCCGGATCTCTTCGTTAATTTCGAAAAAGAATGGATCAAGGTGGCCTACAATCGGCTTTGCCATTGCTTCATAAACACGGGGAGCAACTGGGGAAGGTCCTGGACCAAATAAAAGCCGCTTGGGCGGATTCAAGCTGGGAATCGAACTAGACATAAGATTCAGTGTAACGTGAAAGGAGTGTCCGGCACTCTTCCGATCGATGGGCTTTTGCCCGAAATTCTAAAATATCTGCAAAATAACCGCAATTTGGTGCTCGAAGCAGCACCAGGAGCGGGAAAGACGACGCGCGTTCCCCCTGCACTGCTCACTTTGACCGCGCAGGAAGTATGGGTGCTTGAGCCGCGCCGCATTGCTGCTCGTATGGCGGCGCGTCGCGTGGCATCTGAAATGGGCGAACGCGTTGGTGAAACTGTGGGCTACCAGGTGCGGTTTGAAGATGTTTCAGGTCCCAAAACGCGGCTCCGATTTCTTACTGAAGGGGTGTTGACGCGGCGTATGTTGAGTGACCGGCTTTTGAGCAATGTCGGCATTGTGGTGCTCGATGAATTTCACGAACGCCACATGGATGGTGATTTGGCTCTGGCGCTGCTGCTTAATTTGCAACGAACCGTGCGGCCCGATTTGCGCTTGTTGCTCATGTCGGCAACGCTTGATACAGAGCCCATCCGGCGGCATTTGCAATGTGATGTGGTTACTTCTGAAGGGCGCATTTTTCCGCTTCAGGAACGCTATACCGCACCCTCTAACGATCGGTTAGACAATCAGGTTGCCGCAGCTCTCAGCTCGCTGCTGGCTGATTCCAAGCATGGCGATACGCTTGTGTTTTTGCCCGGTGCCGCAGAGATACGTTATGCAATGCAGGCGGTTGAGCCGGTGGCACGAAGGCACAATTTGCTGGTGCTTCCACTGCACGGCGATCTCTCTCCAGCAGAGCAGGATCGTGCGGTTGAACCGGCGCCGCAGCGCAAGGTAATTCTTTCCACAAACGTTGCCGAAAGTTCAATCACAATTGATGGCTTGTCGGCGGTGATTGATAGCGGTCTTGAACGCATGGCATTCGATTCGCCCTGGACTGGTATCCCGGAATTACGCATAACTAAAATCTCACAAGCTTCTGCGCGGCAGCGTGCCGGACGTGCGGCCCGCACTGGCCCCGGTTGTGTAGTGCGCCTCTATAGCCAGGAAGATTTCCTACGGCGGCCGCCGCAGAATCCACCTGAAATTGCACGTCGCGAACTGGCGCAATTGCTGCTTGATCTGCATGCGATGAATTGCGATGTGCGGGAGTTGCCCTGGTTAGACTCACCGCCCGAAGAGCATGTGCGCGCAGCCAAAGAATTGCTTCAACGGCTAGGTGCGTTTGGCCCCGCCGGCAAGGCGATGGCGCGCCTGCCACTCACGCCGCGGCTAGCCCGGTTGGTGGTTGAAGCCGAGGCCCGCGATGCCGCCTGGAGCGGCTGCCGCATTGCTGCCGCCCTCTCATCCGGCGAGCGATTGCAGGGTGCCTCCCGCCATGCATCGCCTAGTGATCTGTTCCTGCTTGCTGAGCGTGATTGGCAATATCGCACCAAGCAAACCTTCGATCAAATTTGCCGCGCAACTCGCGTAAAGCAGCCCCAGCATGCACCCGACGAGGCTCTGTTGATTTCCATTTTGTCCGCGTTCCCCGATCGCGTTGCGCGGCGCAAGCAGAAAGGCGAATATATGCTTGCCGGTGGCGGTTCAGCGAAGCTTTCCGAAGAGAGTGCCTTGAGTGGAACGGACTTGATTGTAGCCGTTGATGATGAGTATCGTAAGGACAAAGGGATGCAGTTGAATCGCCTGGCCAGCAAAGTAGAACCGGAATAGTTGCTGGATCTTATTCCAGACCGCATGACTGATCAAATCGGCCTCGATTGGAACAAAGCACTGGAGCGCGTAGAAGCCCGCAGTGCCCTGCTTTACGACGGCCTTGTGATTGAAGAATCGCGCAGTGGCGAAGTGCCGGCTGAAGCCGCAGCTGCATTGCTTGCGCAGAAGGCTGTGGAAGCCGGCATGGCACGTTTCATCGGCGAGGAAGATTGGCTGGGCTTACAAGCGCGCCTGCAATTTGCGGCGGAGCATTTGTCACTTCCAGCCATAGACGACGCCTTTCTGCAGCCGTTGTTGGAACAGGCCTGCTATGGTCTCAAGAGTTTTGCGGAATTGAAAAGTGCGCTTGATGGTCAACTGCTGCGCGTGCTTCTGGAAGGCTTCCCGAAAGATGTCGCGCGCCGTTTTGAAGAGCTTGCCCCGGAACGATTACGCCTGCCTGGTGGCCGCATGGCGAAGGTGCAGTACGGCGTTGGGCAAGCACCCTGGGTGGCCTCACGATTGCAGGATTTCTTCGGCATGAAAGACACCCCGCGCGTTGCAGGCGGGCGCGTTCCCGTGGTTGTGCACCTGCTGGCTCCAAATCAGCGGCCTGTGCAGATGACTAGCGATCTGGCAGGCTTCTGGCAACGTCTCTACCCCGAAGTGCGCCGCGAATTATCGCGCCGCTATCCGCGTCACGCGTGGCCCGAAAATCCTTGCCCGTAAGCTACGGCTTCGCACGCGTATACTTCGTCTCAACAGCCTTTGATTCCTGCCCGTCTGCGGTAATATTGTATGCCGTAATTGTCAGGTGGTTTTCGTCTTCAACTTCAAAGATGGTCTTCCATTGCCATGGTGGCGTATTCGCCTGATATTCGTATTTCCCCGTCACCATAAAGCCACGCTCCACCGCCGGACCTTCAGAAAAAAGGATCGCGTAATTCATGTGAAAATCATCGAACCAGGAAATTTGAAACTGCTTCGTCACCCCATTAAACGCAATAGTCTCCTCGCCATGCCGAGGCTTGCCCTTCATGCTTCCCTCGTATTCGTGACGATAAAACCGCCCGTTTAATACTGGCCGAATTGTTCCTTTTACCATTGATTCATCAGCCAGCTTGCCCGGTTCAAACCAAGTCTTACACGTACCTTCCCATGTCCCTACAAGCGATTTCAACAGTTCTTTCGGCATTACCTGTTTTCCTTTATTGGTAGAAGATGCGGTCTTTGGGGAGTCCTGCCCAAAAGCCATACCAGGCACAATCATGGCGGAACAAATTGCACAGCAAGCTGCTACTTTCATCGATTTCATAAATCGTTCCTATTGTTCGAATCGCGCGCAAACCGCTAAAAGTATAGACGATCCTACTATCGGTTCGCACCCAACTGGTATCGCAATTCCGCACGCCGCCCCAAATATTCGTAACGGGCGCTAGCTCCAGCAAGTTCCGCGTTTGTCACAGTAAGGTGCGCCTGGCTCAATTCCACAATGGTCGAAAGCCCAAGGTCATAACGTGCCTGCGCCAAGTCCAAAGCAAGCAGCGCCTGCTCCTGCAACTGCGCCGTCAAGCCAACTCTTTGAAACGCACTCAGCGCATTGAGATACGACAGCCGCACGTCCCGCGCCACTTGCAACTCGGCATCCTTCAATCTGTTCTCCGCCGCGCGAAGTTGTAGCCCAGCCTCGGCCTTGCGTGCTGCATAAGCATGTCCGTTGAACACTGGAACATTCACAATTACTCCAGCCGCCGCGTAGTTGCCTCGAATAGTTGTATCGTGAGTGGGCATCACGCCCATCGTGCCAACGCCGCTAATAATCGGCATGCCCAAATGCGATTCCGCTTTGGCGAATTGTGCCGCTGCCGTGCTGTCAAGACGAAGTGTAGCCAACTCCGGACGCTGCGCAATGGCCTGCTGCATCATCGTAACCAGATCTTCCGCAACCGGCGCCACAGTGCCCTCATCCACCAATTCATACTCACTCTGATTAGGCAGCCCCATCGCTGCTTGAAGCACGGCCTGCGCCGCCTGAACATCGTTGCGCTCCACTTCAATTAGCAGTTTCGCCTCCGCAACATTCACCGCTGCAAAACTCAAATCCAGCGTCGACCGCAGACTATTCTTCACCAGCACAGAGACGCGGTCGTTGACTAATTGCCTCGCCGTTAAAGTCTTCTCCGCAACGCTAAGTCGCGCCCGCGCCCGCAGCACCGTATAAAAAGAACGATCAACTTGCACGACAATATCGCCACGCGTCGCCTCCGTCAGTTGCTTCAATGCATCGGCGCGCGACCGGGCGCTGCTAACCAAATCGCGGTTCCTCCCAAAGTCGGCAAGTACCTGGCTCAACGTCGTACCCACCGCCACTCGATCGTAAATGATTGGGTTGTTCAAGCCGCCTGCGGCAACACGGCTGCGGTCCAGCGCCGCTGCCGCCGTGAAATTTGCCGATAGTGTGGGCAATGCATCCGCCCGAATTTCAATTGGTATTTGGGCCGCCGCATCAGCGCGATTGCGTGCCGCACTGATGCGCGGATGGTTATTCAATGCCAGCGCTTCAGCCTGTTGCAAAGTGAGCTTTTCCGGTGCCGGAAGTTGAGCCCGCATGGCACTAACAAAGACTACGGCAACGATTGCGAATCTGATTCTCACGCTTCAATCTCCTGCGGCTCTGACGTCACTGCCAGATCATCATGTTTGCGGTGCACAAGAAAATAGGCGGCCGGCACCAACACCACAGTGAAGATCACCGACAGTGTCAAACCACCGATGATTGCCCTTGCCAGCGGCGCATAACTTTCGCTGCCTGCCCCCAGTTTCAAGGCCATCGGCATCAGTCCAATAATGGTTGCCAAAGACGTCATCAACACCGGACGCAATCGCACTCGGCACGCATGGGAAACAGCCCGCCGGACGGTATCGCCTTCCTCTCGCAGATGCCTCGTAAACTCCACGATCAGGATGCTATTGGACACCGCAATGCCCACCAACATCACCACACCCATCAGCGACATCACATTCATCGAAGTGCCTGTAAAGTACAACGTAATCAGCACACCGCTGATGCCCGGCGGCACTGCTACAAGGATGATAAATGGATCAATGAAAGAGCGGAACTGGGCCACCAGAATTAAATAAAGCAGCACCACTGCCAGAATCAAACCAATGCCAAAACTTTGAAATGATGATCGCATTCCCTGCACCATTCCACGCAGTGTAACCGTAACGCCCTTGGGCAATTTCGTGTCCGCAATCACCGCGTCAATCGAGTTTGCAATGCGCCCCAAATCTTCGCCCAACGGACGCACATACACGTCAATGGTTCGTCGCAGTTGATAATGATCCACTTCCGTTGGTGAGTTGATACGCCGAATTTGACTCACTGCATCAAGTCTTGTCGGGCGCTTACGATCGGTTCCACGCAGCGGGATCGACTCCAGATCCTGCTTCGTCTTGATCTGCTTTTCCGGGTATTGAACGGTCAACATGTAATCGTTGCCAGACTTCGGATCAATCCAAAAAC
>JBBRJC010000173.1:0-7466 GCA_038220135.1 Bryobacterales bacterium
TGTTGCGAAGATCGTCGCGCTCCGAAGGGCTCATGGTTGCGCCCTGCGTGGCTAACAATTTGCGGGCTTCCTGTTTAGCTTTGATCGCCGGAATGTCTGAAGAGTGGTTGGCCGCAACACCCAGAAAGACGCAGGGCAACCAGATGAGTAGGATGCAGATAGGGTACAGGATCACCGTCTTTTTGAACTGCGCCATATGCTTTGCTGTCAGGCAAAAAATGGAGATGTGCGGGAAAGTGATCGACGACAGCGGGTTGAACATGTAGCTTAAAAAGAACAGAGGTGAGACGCGCTCTCTGGTCATCAAAGGTGCTGTGGCCGGGCTGTTCAAAAGCTTGTGCGCCGTTTCCGTAAAGCCGCCCATGCCTGCTGCAATCACAAGAACTGCTATGGTTCCGAAGCCAAGGAAAAGGACGGTTTGGAAGGTGTTGACAAGCGCAGTGCCACGCATGCCGCCGAAGAAAACGTAGCTCATCACAACGCAGGCAACCACCAACCCGCCCAGCCAATAGGGAACCAATCCACCGCTGATTACATTGAGAGTTGTGCCGCCGCCCATCACGCCGATGATGATGTAGGGAACCAGCAGAACGGCTTGCACAAGAAATATGACGGTGCCGATGTGGCCGCATTCCCAGCGGTCGCGGAAAATTTGCACCGGTGTGATGAATCCGAATTTCTTGCCGATGGCCCAAAGGCGCGTGCCGATTAATAGAAGCAGCACCGGCACGATGATAGCCGAAGAAGATGCCATCAACCCGAACGTGACGATCCCGTTATTGAAGGAAAAACCGCTGCTGCCTAAGATAGCGAACGCGGTCATGTGCGTACCGAAAAGGCTCAGCAAAAACACGTATTGGCCCAGTGAGCGGCCTGCAAGAAAATAGCCTTCCGCCGTGCCTGATTCTGCTTTTTTACGGAACGCGAAAATGCCGATGTAGAGTACCGCTACAAGGTACACGGCAACGAATAGTGCTGGAATCACTTGGACTCCTCTTTAGCGTGCTGGGGGTCAACCGACTGTTCCAAATGGGTGGGCCATGCCAGCTTCACCAGCAACCACATCATGGCACTGGCGCACAATGTGTAGAGGCCGTGATACCACAGCCCCACGGGCAGAAAGCCGAAGGCAAGTGGATAAGCCGTGCGCCAATTCCAGTAGTCCTGGTGGAGCACAAAGAAGGCTGGAAGGAGAATGCAGAGTCCAAGTTTTTTCATCGCTTGATCGAGTACAGATGCTTTTCACCGCGCAAATAAATGTGGCCGTCTGCGATGGCCGCCGAAGAATAAACCGGCTCTCCGATTGAGTTTGTCGTCAGTATTTCGAATTCGGCCCCAGCTTTAATAACGGTTGTGTCGCCATCTTCACTGGTGATGAGAATCTTACCATCTGCCGCAACAGGAGAGCCCATAAATGTTGCGGGCTTGGTGGGGCGCTTGCCTTCGTATTTCACCACGCCGGTTTTAGCGTCAAAGCAAGTGAGCAGGCCTTTGTCACTCATCACGTAATAATAGTCGCCGTAAAGAATTGGAGAGGGAACGTAGGCGGTGCCTTTTCCATAGGACCAGACTGGTTTCATCTCCCCGCTGCCGCCAATCTTTACTGCGTAGGTATATTTTGTGGGATATCCAGCGGCGAAGAATGCCATGCCGTGACCCAGCACCGGTGTGGTAACCGCATAGCCCTTAACCCCTGGCCCCCGCCACAATTCCTTGCCTGTGGCTGGGTCGTAGGCGATCACAACATCACCGGCTGCGGTGATCAATTCCTTGCGCCCGTTGGCTTGTGCAACAACGGGAGTGGCCCAGGTGAATGCGATTTTTTCCCGAGCCGCTTTCCATGTTTCCTTGCCCGTGTTCTTGTCCAGTGCGACTAGATACGATCCTTCGCCACCGCCGTCATCGCATTGCAGAAAGATCAAATTGCCTTCGAGTGTTGGTGAGGTGCCGGGTCCTAATCCGGTGGTCTTAAACTTAGCCGGCATGTAGGACCACAGCAGCTTGCCTTTGAGGTCGTACGCATACAGGCCTTCATTTCCGAAGTAGGCATAAACATTTTTGCCATCTGCAATCGGTGTGGGTGAGGCGTAGCTTCCCTTCTTGTGCCGGTTGTCGAACACCATGCCATCGTAGGCCGTTTGCTGCCACAATATTTTTCCGGAATCGCGATCAAGCGCCAGTACAACCAGCTTGTGCAACTTGTTCACACCAACGCTGTCTGGGTGCACGAAAACTTGTCCGGAGAAATGGTGGACTGGCGCTTTGTGATCTGCCGGGGCATCGCCACCAGCAATTTCCGCAGTCAGAAAAATGTGTTTGCCGACGATGACCGGTTGGGAAGAGCCGCGACCAGGCAGGGGTGTTTTCCACGCTACGTTCTTTTCGTTGCTCCATTCCACGGGGATGCTTGATTCGGTGGAGACGCCGCTAGAGTTGGGCCCGCGCCATTGGGGCCAATCTGCGGCCAGGCCCAGGAGTGGGGTGAATAAAAGAATCGACGCGCAGGTTGGGAAAGTCATTTCCTCTATCATGCTACAATCGAGACCTAACAAGGATACTTATGGCTGACAGGGAGAAAAAACGTTCCATGATCTGGATTCTATTCGCATTGGGCGCAGCATTGGCGTGGGGCTTTTATGGCCCGATGCTGCACAAGGGCCAAGTGATATTAGGCAGCCCGCTGAAGGCGTTGCTTTGCGTTGGCACTGCTTATTTTCTAATTGGCGTTCTGGTTCCGCTGGCCATGCTGATGATGCAGGGTGGTGTTGGTGAGTTCAAATCAGGCGGCACGCAGTTTGCTTTGATTGGTGGTGCGCTGGGTGCGTTGGGTGCGATTTTTATTATCTTCGCGTTCCGCAATGGTGGGCTGCCGAATTATGTGATGCCGGTTGTATTTGCTGGTGCGCCGGTGGTGAATGTGATGGTCACGATTGCAATGCATCCGCCTAAGGAATCACCGAATCCGCTGCTTTGGGTGGGAATGTTGATGGCTGCTGCCGGTGCTGGTTTGACGCTTTACTTTAAGCCGCAAGGGTAGGGTTGACGGGAGTTCGCGAACTACGTTTACCGCATTCGCCTCTTCGGCGGCGGATGCATTTCAATGAAGTCGAAGCTTCCCGGTGTTGCGGCGTCGGCTGAAGCAACTATGGAAACGGCATGGTCCCGAACGATGGGCCAGATGTTGGAGCCGAGAACCACTAGGGCCAGTTTTCGGCCCTTCAGGTTTTGCTGATAACTTAAGTTTTGATCCGACGTAATAAGTACGTCGAACCCTGCTGCCTCTGCCTCATACAAAAGCTCTTCGTCTTCAAGTTGCGGATGCCATGGCATCCGCGAAAACGTAAACACTTCATGCTTGGTAAGGATGCCCCGAACACCAATCGGAACGTTCTTGTCAAAAACGATGCGCAACGAGGTGGCTTTTTGCGTACGTCAAAATTGACTCGACACGATCAGGCAGAATTTCAAACTGCTCGCCGATCTCTATGGCGGTCATGCCATAGTTGAAATTATTGAGGATTGCGCTAACCGGCATTCGAGTGCCACGCAGGACAGGTTCGCCGCCTTGTACCCGCACATTTACTTCAACCATAGGACATTCAGACCAATCGATTTTTTCCATTGTTGTCGCAGCAGCCTCCTTGCCTTTATGATACAGCAGAAAATCAAGCCCAATTAATTTCCACCGTTTGATCCATCGGGCTTGTGCCGGTGATATACATCGACGGGCCACTCAATTTCTTTTGCGATCCGCGCGGTTCAACATACTTGTGTGGTGCGCTCCCCGGGCCGATTCGCAACACGTCATTCCCCATTTGATAAGTTGCATAGCCGCTAGCCAACAAAAAGCTGTCCGCTGTTTTTAATGCGTCAGGCCCCTTCAAAACGCCACCTTCGCGAAAATTAATTTCCATCGAAACAGGCACGTCGTTGGTACCGCTGGCACGGATACGAAGTTGAAAACCCTTCGCCGTCTCTGTGATCAATACCGACTGTTTAAACTTACAAACTTCCGACTGCTTTCTCTCGTGACGGGTTGAATCGTAGTTTTCCACAGTGATCTTCTGCGCCGGTGTGAACGGCTGAAAGTACGGTCCTTCCAGTTCCTGCTCCAGTAAATAACCGCCATCAACTTTTTTCAAAGTCTTCCCGCTCAATTGCCCCTTGCCGAAAAATGCTGAGGCGATTCTAACGCCGTTGATTACCGCTGCACCCTTGCGAATAGCGAAAAACAGGGGATTATCTTCCAGAATTGTAGCGCTCACATCGCCCCGGCGAATCCGCATCACACCAATCGCAGGAAATTTCCGCTCGTAATTTTCCGGCAACGCTTCTTCGGTTACCCCCAGATTAATCAACTCCGGAAATTCCAACATCGTGCCCAGCGACCACGCCGATTTCAGCATCGCATTGGCAACCCGCGCATATTTTCCGTTCTTATCATGTACAGCAAGATAGGCCAGCGGCATCCAATAACCAGCCATAGTTACGCGCTGAAACGCATCCTGACGCCGCGAAATTTCCGTGATTACCTCAAAATCCGCATGCATCAAATACTGCATTGCATCCAGATTCTTGCGCACCGGCTCAAACAACTCCGGCTTGTTCATTTTGATCGCGCACATAATCAAACCACGATCAGTTACGGTGTTGTACATCCCGAACGAACGCTCTGTATACTGCCCGTCGGCGTCCTGGTCAATGCCCTCTGCAATCCACTGATTGGCGCGCCGCACAAGTGCTTCATCGGGCATCACATGATGAATTGCAGCCAACGCCCCGCACATCATCCAGCGATGATTTGGCGTATGCACACCACCCACCAGCAGCGCGCGTTTTGCATTTTCCAGAAACGGCCGCATGATCTCAAATACTTCCGGCGCACCATAACGTTTTGCGTTCGATGCGGTGGTACCAGCAGTGAAAACGCCAAATGCTGTATCGGGCGGAGAATTGAAATTGGTCGTGGGCAACCACATGTTCCCCTCAGGGGTCAACTCTCTCACAACCGTTTCCATCGTCAACTTCATCCGCTCCAGCACCTGTTTACTCTTGAAGTATTTCGACTGCGGGCAGATATACGCCGAACCCATCACTTCGGTCATTCCGATGCCCGTGCCCAGGTAGTGCAGACCATCTGCGGCTACGATCAGGCCACGCCAGCGCGACTTGGGATCGGTAATTTGATGCTGGAAATAGCCGTCTATGGCCTTGTCATGAATTTCAATCAGTTCAGCGGGAAAACGCGGCGATACAACCGCCATCAAGGCCACCGGAGCGGCCATGGCACCTAACACTTCACGTCTGGTCATTTATTTCTTTTGTCCTGCCCGTGATGCTTCACGAGCTTCCTTCATTATCGGCCCATAGACGAGCTTGTCAAAGGGTGGGCAACCCGATGGAAATTGCCCCAGCGGATGATTCTTTTGCCGCATCAGGAAGGTGCAGTAAGTCAAAGTTTTGCAAACTCGCAACTCATCCAATTGGCCTTTCTCTCGCACATCAACGGCGAAATCAGGATAGGCCAGCGCGTTGCGCCCAATACCGAAAATCTGAATGCCGCCTGTTGCAATATTGTGTGCCGCCGCATTGATTGCGTATATCTGTAGCCAGCTATAGCCTGAGCCAACCATCGGCAAATCCGGATGCGCTCGCTGCAATTCGCCGGCAATTCTGAAGTGGCGGTCAACCCCAATCATAGGGTGCTCCGGTTGTTCATAGTTGCCCTCGTCAGGCTTTTCAAACGGGCGGCCGATGTGCGGATTGTAGTATGGGCAACCGATGGAAACATTCAGCAATTCCACACCCCAATCCTTAAACCAACCGATCGCCTGCTTCACTTCGGAAAGCTCTTCCTGCAACGGATTGTTTGGATCAACGCCCCAGCCGTAAGGGTAGGGAAGGTCATATTCGTAAGGAATCCCCAAGCCGTCAGGGCCGTTTTTATACGGCACCGAATCGAAGCAACCCAGCCGCATGCAGATGGTTAATTGATTGCCGGTGGCTGCACGGATTTTGCCAATAATGTTTCGGATGATCCGCGTCCGGTTTTCCAGCGAACCACCATAGCGGCCTTCGCGCAATTTGGCTCCCATCAATTCCGCTATCAGATAGCCATGCGTTACCTTCAGGTCGATCGATCGGAAGCCAGCTTGAACGGCCAGCTTGGCGGCGTCCACATAGCAGTCTTCCAGGCGCTCCAGTTCATCGTCGCTGACCACCGGATAATCGGCAGGCACGCCAGATTTCGCATCAATCAATGGGTTGTGATAAGCAATGGTTTTCTTGGGTACAGCATAACGGCCCGAATGGGTTAACTGCATCGGCACCAGCAGATCGTCCGTTATTCCAAAGCGCGCCTTGTGCTCACTAAGGATCATTTCCAGAATTCGCGCGTAATCGCCGACGTTGTCTTTGGTAATCAGCAACTGCCGCAAATTGGCGCGGCCATCTTCGCGGATCGCTGTAGCTTCAAACCAAATCAGCTTTGCGCCGCCCTGGGCGAAACGTAGGTAGCGGCGCGTTGTCAGTTCATCAGGGCGGCCGTCAGGCGTTGAATCGCACCCTTCCATGGGATGGATCGCCATGGAATTTCCTAAGCGATATGACTTGCCAACTACCGGCCGGGCGAGCGCCTGCTGAATTTTCGATTTGTCCGATTCAAAGCGGACGCTTGCTGTAAGCTGTTCAGCGGCTTGCTGAAGTTGCTCCAGATTCTTGTATATGAAGTGTCTCATCTTGTTTCTTGCGATTTGGTAAAAGCGCTATCGCCACGGCTCCGAGGAAGGCCATCACGAAAATAACTTTTAGCGCCACCGGATAGCCACCGTAATTTTCGCGGATTTGCGAAATCATATACGGAAACCACGTCTGTCCAATGGTATCAGCAGGAAGGATGATTGCCATAGCGCGGCCCAACGTATTTACGCCAAATTGCTCAGCGGCCATCAGCGGGATCAGCATATAATCGGCGCCCATACCGAATCCAAACAGGATGGAAAAAATATACACGTTCGTGGGCTGGTCGGGAGTCACTTGCTGCAGCAGCGGAATGGTGGAAGCAACCAGCGCGTAGGTGGCAAGCATAACCCACTTCTTGGGGAATTTGTCGGCCAACCAACCCATCACGATGCGCCCGCCAATGGAGGAGAACAAAATCATTAAAGTGGCATTGGCGCTGACGTTGTTGAGTGCGGATTGATTGATGAAACCCTGTTCCTTAAAGACGAATTTCATGTGTTGGTTAATTGAGCCGATTGAGCCGATTGAACACAAGCTACCAACCATCAGCAACCAGAATGCCGGTTGCCGTAGAAGGAACGCGAAGCTTAGCGAAGCCACTTGCGTTGAGGCGTGCGCGCCGGGATCACCATCAGGAAATAGCCCCATATCGGAAGGCTTGTCGCGCATCACGATCAATGCCAGCGGCCATGCCAGCACCATCAATCCGCCAATCACCATCAAAG
>JBBRJC010000174.1:0-7385 GCA_038220135.1 Bryobacterales bacterium
TCCACCGTTACAGCCGATGGGGGGTCTGGCAAGATTTCGTGCGTCTGGGTGATCTCTTCTTTTTTCTGTTTCTTTGCGGCACCCAGCAGAATAAACGAGGTGACCAAAATTGCAAGCAGTTGCTTTGCGAGGATTCGCATAGTAAATTGTGATTCTATCAAACGCTACAGGGGAACTTCGATCTCAGTCAAAATATCAGCGATAACCAACTCAGATGTTTCCAGGCTGGAACGATTTTCCAACCCAAACCTGGACGCCATCACAATGCGATGGGCGAACACAGGAACGGCCAGTTGCTTTATGTCATCGGGCAATACAAAGTCGCGGCCGTCCAGTGCCGCCATTGCTTGTGATGCGCGATAAAGCGCCTGCGCACCACGCGGGCTCACGCCAAGGGTCAGGTTTTCATGCGCACGGGTACGATCGACAATGGCCAGCATGTAATCTACCAACGCCGAATCGACAGAAACTTTGGTGACGGCACGTTGCAATTCCACAACGTCGTGCGCAGTTAAAACCGGAGAAAGGCGCAACTCTTCACTGGGAGCTTGCCTTACAATCTGGCGTTCACTTTCGCGATCCGGATAGCCGATACGCAGACGCATGAGGAATCGGTCCAGTTGTGATTCCGGCAACGGATAAGTACCGTGATGCTCAATCGGATTTTGGGTTGCGATAACTAAAAACGGCTGCTCCAGCGGATAGCTGTGGCCATCGACAGTTACCTGGCCTTCGTTCATTGCCTCAAGCAGCGCACCTTGCGTTTTGGGCGTAGCACGATTGATTTCATCGGCAAGTAGAAAATTGGTGAAAACAGCACCTGGCTTGAACTCAAACTCTTCGGTGCGGCTGTTGTAAATTGTTACGCCGATAATATCCGACGGCAGCATGTCTGAGGTGAATTGCAGGCGGCCGAAGCGGCCGGCAACAGCTTGGGCCAGAGCATGGGCGATAGTGGTTTTCCCAACGCCCGGAACATCCTCGATTAACAGGTGGCCGCGTGCCAGCAGGTTTACCAGAACCAGGCGCACCATTTGCTGCTTCCCGCGCAGGGAAGCCGACAGTCGCCGTTCCAGTTCACCAAGGCGTGAAAATGCGGGTACACGTTCGATAGCACCAGAAGCTGCAAGAAGTATTTCGCGCTCAGCCATTACTCGTTATCATAACGAATTAGTTCTCGCCGTTAATGGCCACTTTTGTGATTTCACCCAAAATCGCGGAGTCACCCCAGATCGCGGTATCACCCCATACGGCAGTATCGCCCCAAACGGCCGTGTCACCCCAGACCGCAGTATCTCCCCAGACCGCAGTATCTCCCCAGACCGCAGTATCTCCCCAAACGGCCGTCCATCCCCATACACCGCTATCGCCCCAGACAGCAGTGGTTGAGCCCACAAAGTTTGCGATTTTGGTAGCTGCGTTGTAAGTGACTCTGGGCGACTGTGCCGACCCAGTGCTGATAAGCTTGCTGGCAAGCGCCTTTGCGATATCAAGCGAACCGGCACCTACTGTGAAGATGTTGTTTTCAATTTGATAAATATTGCCTGTGATGGGGTCTGTAACCGAATACTTCATTGCGGGCATTTTCGTGGCTGTCAGCATTAACCGGGCTTTGATTTGATCTGGTTTCAATGTCAGTTTTTCTGAATCGCTCTGCTCCAACAGCAAGGCAATCGCTCCCGCCACGTATGGCGCAGACAAACTGGTGCCACTCAATTGAAAATAGCCATGCATACCACTCTCGCCGTCTTTATCGCCAGATTTGCCAATGTTGGTAACACGATTGGAGTTGTACACCATGTCCAGAGTTGAACCGGTACTGACAGTGGAAACGATTCGATTTCCGGGGGCAACCAAATCGGGCTTGGCAATATGATCGAGTATTGTCGGACCCTTTGAGCTGAAGCTGGTCATTACGTTATCTGCCGTTGTAAGCGTGCCCTTGGTATTGATCGCACCTACTGTGATCGCATAGGGACTGTTACCCGGGGCACTCACCGTTGCATACCCGTTGGTGCCAGCGTTATTATTGCGGCCCTCATTTCCTGCGCTTACAACCACTACCAGCCCTGCTTCCCAAGCCTTTTGAACCGCTTGGCACAATGGATCCTTCTCACACTTTGTGGTCACCGGCCGGCCCAGCGATAGATTGATGACCCTGATTTGCTTCGATTTCTTCAGCGATATTGCACGGTCGATCGCCGCAATTACAGAGCTGTCACGGCCGGCACCATTCTTGTCCAAAACACGCAAGTTCACAAGATCAGCATCGGGTGCAATTCCGCGAACCTGATAAGGATCTTTGCGCGAGGACTTTGCGTCTCCAGCAACGATTCCCGCAACCAAGGTGCCATGCCCGTATTCATCAACCGTTGACTGGACATTGGGAATGAAACTTTCGGCGTACAAGATGGCATTGTTAAAATCAGCGTGTGGGGTGATGCCGCTGTCGATCAGTGCGACAACTACGCCTTTGCCTGTTTGATTGAATTTCTGATCGGCAGAGGTGGCTTGCAAAAGCGACATCCAACCGTAATCGTATTTTCCATCCCACGCATTGGCCTTCACAATTTGGTCAAGCTCGGCCATTTCAACATCCGCATCTTGTTGGATTAGCGGAAGGTCAGAAATTGGAATGCGAATTACGGTGGCGTTAATCAATGGCAGATTCCTGCCGATGCGCGCACCCCTTGCCCGATAGCGCGACTGCGCCAGTTGCGAAATTCCGGGCTTGAACCTTACGATAACGTCCACTTCAGTGGCGTCTGGTACGATTTGTGCCGATACAGCCAAGACAGACAGGAGAGAAATCAAAATTCGTTTCACTGAGTTGGTCCTTTGCACTACTCTTTAGCAACTGGATGCCCACTCCTTCCATTGAATGTATTCCTTGTGTAATCAATATGATAAGCATTCGATGGTACAGTACGATGCAGGTCTTTGATCCAGGGCAATTTGTCAGTTTGGACAGTTTGTCCCATTCAGTTTCGATACAGTAGGACAATGTGGCTCACTCTACTGGCGCTTGTTTCCATAGCCGATTGGATTCCTGCACGTTGGAATTCAGCCGATCCCCAAAGCTTCAAACTGGTTGCCGGTACGGCCATCAACTGCCTTTGGGTTACCCACCCTTCGCTTGAGTTTACTGCTGCGGCCAAAGCGCAAGGGATAGACGAACTGCTGTTTGTTCCCGTTGGATCTGACATTTCCGCGCAGGAAGCTTTAGCCCGAAAGTCTGGTTTGGCAGGAATTGTGTTGGATCAGAACGCTGCAACTACGTTCGGGTGGCTGCGGTTTGGTTGTGATTGCACTGCCCTCGCGATATGAGCTTCCAGACTGCCGATTGCCGCAACAATGCAGGGCGTTTGGCCCGGCGTAAATCAGACTGCAGAAGATACCGCAAAGGCTGCACCAAGCGGAGCGGCTTGGATTGCGGCGTGACTCTTTCCATAAAGAACATCTTTGGCATCACACCGGCGTCTATTTACGGTGATGATGCAGGCAAGCAAAATCCCAATGAAAGCCCGGCAAAGGGACGTGTGGAAACGAAGGAAAGCGCCAGCTCTTCACTGTGTTCGCCATCTGAACTGGATCCGTCATCGAGCTGCGATGCTGGTTACCGTATGCCGAGGATTGTGACGGAATTGTGCGCCGCGCGACCGATTCATATAGCGCTGATCGATGGCATTGAAACGATGGCTGGCGGGGAAGGGCCGTGGATTCGTGGCGTCCATATGTGAAGCCTGGCGTGCTGTTGGCAGGCTTTAATCAGGTGACTACCGACACTGTGGCGACGGCGGTTATGGGTTTTGATCCGCGCGCGGCGAAAGGGAATGCGCCGTTTGAGAAATGCGATAACACGTTGCTGGTGGCGGAAAAGCGGGGGTTGGGTTCGGCTGATTTGAAGCAGATTGAAATACGTGGATTAACGCTGGAGGAGGCGAAGTTTTCGTTTGCCGGATGAGTTGGGAAAGCCAGAGCTATTCGCTCTGGCCGCCTTCCAAAAATGCTTTCAAACGATGACTGCGGCTGGGGTGACGCAATTTGCGCAACGCCTTGGCTTCGATCTGGCGAATGCGTTCGCGCGTTACGGCAAAGTGCTGGCCTACTTCTTCAAGCGTATGTTCACTGCCGTCCTGCAAGCCAAAGCGCATTTTGATGATCTTTTCCTCACGCGGGCTGAGGCTCTTTAATACTTCAGCCGTCTGCTCACGCAGGTTCAGGTTAATCACCGCTTCCGATGGTGAGGTGACACGGCGGTCTATGATGAAGTCGCCAAGGTGCGATTCGTCTTCTTCACCAACTGGGGTTTCAAGCGAAATGGGTTCCTGCGCAATTCTCATCACCTTGCGCACTTTACCGACCGGCATTTCCATGGTACGGGCCAGTTCTTCCGTAGTTGGTTCACGCCCCAATTCCTGTTGCAGCAATCGTTGTGTCCGCACCAGCTTGTTGATCGTTTCGATCATGTGTACTGGAATGCGAATGGTACGCGCCTGGTCTGCAATCGCCCGGGTAATTGCTTGCCGCACCCACCAGGTGGCGTAGGTCGAAAATTTGTAGCCGCGCATGTAGTCGAATTTGTCGACTGCCTTCATCAACCCGATGTTGCCTTCCTGGATCAAATCAAGGAACTGCAAGCCACGATTGGTATAGCGCTTGGCGATGGAAACCACCAGCCGTAAATTTGCCTCGATCAGTTTCTTTTTAGCTTGATCGGCCTCTTCAATGCCGCGATCAACAATGTGCAGAGTGCGGCGGATTTCGGTTGCCGAAGCACCAAATTCCTCCTCCATCTGCTGCATGCGTAACATCAGTGAGCGGAGCTCTTTGCGATTGTCACGGCCCGGGGATACAGGCTGCTCTTCAATGCGCCGCTGCGCCCTGGTCACTTCCTGCTCGATCGGCCGGAACTCATCAGCCTTGGCGCGCAAACGCTTACTCAAGCGGTGCAGATAAATACTGGCGAACGGCAGCGTACGGATCCCGCGCGAAACCTTCACCATCATTCTTGCCAAACTCCAGCGAATGCTTCGATGCTGCTTTGGTTTGATGCCCCGGGGTACCGCTAAAAGCTTTTGGCGGAACTGTTGCGCCTTCCGGAAATTGCGGTCGATTTCATTGATCGATTGCAGAATCGCCTTCTTCTGCTCTTCGATCGCTTCATCGGTTATAAGCAGATCAGGCAGGTTCAAAATGTCGCGCAGATTCATCGTTCCATTTTCAACTAACTCAGGTAATAGCAATACTTCCTGCACCACAACCGGAGAACGGCTTAATACTTTGCGCACACCCTTTTGACCGCGTTCAATACGCCGTGCCAACTCAATTTCGCCCTCGCGCGTCAGCAGCGGGACTGTACCCATTTCGCGCAAATACATGCGCACCGGGTCGTTGGTTTTTTCTGAAAAATCCTGAGGAAGTTCAAGGTCGCCAAATTCATCGACCTCGTCACTTTTCTTAAAATCCCGTTTGGCTTCGTCAAATAATTCTGAACCGAAGTCCTGTCCTGCAAGAAGTTCTTCCAGTTCTGGGGTTGAAGCGATTTCATCGGGCACAAGATCACTGGCGTCATCAAAGGGCGTGTAGCCCTTGTCTTTGCCAGTTTGCATCAGGTTGTCTAACCCGTCGTGTTGTTCTTCTTGCGCCAAAGAATCCCTGACCAGTGTACTCAACATTTTATACCAGGCAGAACGAAGTTATTGGATTGCGTTTCCACGTCTCTCCCCTTCTTATCATCCGCGCTGGGAATGCCGCTTCAATTCTTGCATTAATTCCAATGCCATTGCCATATCCCCCGCACGTTCGGCTTTTGCGATTGCCGCTTTCATCTCCACAATATGCCCCCTGCCTGCGCGTTGGTTTAGTTCCTCCACGCAAGCCAGTGCCTGTTTGAGCATGTCTTCTTCTTCCATATCATCGGCAAAAGCAAGCCTTGCCATTAGGGTATTTTCCGACTCACCAATTCTTGCTTCCAAATCATGCAAACTAAACGGTGCTTTAGACCGCTCCATCTGCAGTAATGCTTCGAAGATTTTGCGTCCTGCCAACTGCTCCATATTCGGCATTCGTGCCAGCGGTTCCAGCACCTGAGACCGCGCCTCGGCGCTTGAAAGCAACACCCGCAACAACAGCTTTTCCGTAGGCGGCAGATCGAATTTAGGGGCCACCAGCTTTGTTTCCCCTCGCGTTGTTACTGCCTTTCGGAATTGTTCCAGCAATAAGCCCTGGTCCAGCCCAAGGTAAGAAGCCAAATCGGTTGCCACTGCGGCCCTCTCAATCTTATCGGGTATTTTTTGCACTGACGGTAACATAAATTTGAGGGCAGCCACGCGCCCTTCCGCTTCGTTCAAATTGAATTTTGCACGTGCCCGGTCGGCCAGCCAAAAAAAGTAACCACAGGCCGTTTCCAGTTGCCGCTGATAGGCCTCGGCACCATGCTTTTGCACATACTCATCGGGATCCAAGCCTTCGGGCAACTGCACAATTCGTACATGCATGTTCTCTTCAAGCAGCATCTGAATGGACTTTTCCGCAGCATTCACTCCTGCGGCGTCCGGATCAAAATTCACCAGAATTCGCCCGGCATACTTGCGCAAAATGCGAACTTGCGAATTTGTAAGCGCCGTACCGCAGGTAGCCACAACTTCCTTCACCCCGGCAGCCCATGCCCCAATTACGTCCATGTAGCCTTCAACCAGCACTACCCGATCCACATTCCGCGCCGCCTGCCTTGCCCGGTGCAAGTTATAAAGCGTCCTGCTCTTGTCGTACAGCTTTGTGGCCGGAGAGTTCATGTACTTCGGCTCTTCCCCCGCTTCCATCGCTCTTCCGGCAAAGCCGATAATCTTACCCGACTCGTTATGAATCGGAAACATCAGCCGTCCGCGAAAGCGGTCGTAGTGGCTGCCATCGTCGCGCCGCAGCACCAGGCCTGATTCTTCCATCAGCTCCGCACTCAGGCCCTGCTGTTCGAAAATCCGCGTCAGCGTGGTGCCATTACGGCTGGACATGCCGATGCCAAATTCCGCAGCCAGATCCCCGCGAATGCCACGCTTAATCAGATACGCGCGTGCCGATGCTCCGGCGTCGCTGCCAAGGGTTTGTCGAAAATGTGTATGAGCTATTTCTTGCGCCTGGAATAGAGCCGCTCGCGTTTTCGATTCCGGATCCGATAAGTCAGAAGCCTTTGGCATCGGAATGCCGTTGCGCTCAGCGAGCATGGTCAAAGCTTCGTAGAAGGGGACATTTTCAATCTCCATCACGAACTTGATCAGATCGCCACCCTTACCGCATCCAAAGCATTTGAAATATTGCTGAACCCCATGTACGTTGAACGACGGCGTTTTTTCGTTGTGGAATGGACACAAGCCTTTGTAGCTGTG
>JBBRJC010000175.1:0-7376 GCA_038220135.1 Bryobacterales bacterium
CAGACAAAGCTAATGCCATGTTCATGGCCGGAACCAACATCAACATGAATGATGAAGATCCCGAATATCCTGCTTTGATGATGGCTAACTACATGTTCGGTGGCACGCCAAGTTCGCGCCTGTTCAGCCGTCTCCGTCAGAAAGAAGGGTGGAGTTACGGTGCAGGTTCAAACATCGGAGTACCAACAAAAAACACCAGCTCCAGCTTCATGGCCTACGCCATTCTTGCTCCGGCGAACATGATCAAATTGGAGGCGGGCTACAAAGAAGAGTTGGAAAAAGCCCGCACTGCCGGCTTCACTGACGAAGAAGTGGCCAAAGCAAAAAGCGCCTGGCTGCAGGAAGAAACCGTGGGCCGTTCAGAAGACATGGCGCTGCTTGGACAAATCTCGTCCAACGCTTATTGGGGCCGCACCATGCAATGGACTGCTGACATGGAAAAGAAAGTTGCGGCGCTCACCACTGCCCAAATCAATGCGGCGTTGAAGAAGTATCTTGACCCCGCGCAGATGAGCATCATCAGAGCTGGCGACTTCAAAAAGGCCGGCATCACTCCGTAGTTTTCAGTAATGACAGGGGGCTTGCTTTCGCGGGCCCCTTAACTCCAATCTGTGCCAACTTGATAGTCTACCCACCTTCCGCCGCCCTTTCCGGCATTCACCACCTACCTCTTATATTCGTTCCACCTCGCGATGTTTCCATGGTTCTTAGCCTGGCAACTCTCGGTCTTGCCGTCGCCCTGAAAGATTTCATTCTCGCCTTTGCCGGCTGATGCGACGAAGTCGTGCCTTCAACTGCCGTCTTTAGTTTAGGATCACCCGGGCTCCGCTTCTGAAGGCCACGTAGGTTAGAAGCGATACACCAAACCCGCACGCACCGCCCGCGGTGAACCCGGTGAGATGTTGTTATTGCCGTCCGCATTAATTACGTACCGCCGGTCGAATAAATTCTCGGCATTTACCTGCAATCGCATCTTCTCTGTAACCGAGAAATAGACTGCTCCATCGGCCCGGACATACCCAGGTAGGGTGACCGTGTTGTCCACTGCCGCAAACATGTCTGTGCGATTCAAGATTCCCAGGCCAACGGAAAGCCGGGGAAGAATCTGATATTTATTCCAGAGTGAAAAAGTGTGGTAGGGAACTTGAGCAACATGCGCGCCTATAACTGCCGCGGTGGTGGCCCGAAGGAAAAATGCATCCTGATAAGCCACCCCACCTGTCACGGTCCATGCCCGTGTCACCATGCCGTTCCAGCCCAATTCGAAGCCATTGGTACGCTGCGCGCCGGTTTGCAATATTCGGGTTGGATCATTGGGATCAGTTGCTCTGGTATTTGTGCGATCCAATCTATAGGCCGCCGTCGTCAAGGAAAAGCGCCGGTCTACATCCCACTTCACGCCAAATTCATAGTTGCTGAATTTCTCTGGCTTCACCTGCTGTGTGATGGTGGTCAATGACGAGAACTGATCGCCACTACTAGGCAAGAACGAAACACTGTAGTTCGCATAGATCGAAACAGCTGCAATCGGCTTCAAAATCACACCAGCGCGAGGCGAAATTAAATTGTCGATGCGCCTCAACTTGTCCCCATTTCGGTTGTTGCGGTACTGCAAATCGAAGTGATCAAACCTGGCTCCGCCGATGACACGCACAAATCGGGTTAGTTCCACTTGGTCCTGCACGTATGCCGAGCCAACATTGGTTTCCAGATGATTATCCGCATCGGTAGCGCTTTGGCGGAAAGTCACCGGAGTACTCAATATCGGATTCGCGTAAGGCAAATTTAGCGATGTTGCACTGTTATTGAAATAGCCGGTGCTGCGGAAATTATCGGTCAATTGGCGTCCAAACTCCGCGCCAAGAAGTAGTACATGATGAATGCTTCCTGTGGAAGCAAGATAGGTGGTATCAGTCTGGTTAAACAGATTTCTTCGTGCCGTCGCATTGTTGTAGGCTGACAACCCGATCAAAGTTTTGTCGGCATTCACTGCGCCGGGAACGAAGTTCTGATAGCCACGATCGTAGTCGCCAATCGTGAAACGATTCCGCAAATTGAAGCCACCCAGCTTACGTTCTACCGTTGCCGAACCAAGATTCACATCGGCCCGAACAGGCGCCTGATTCACATCGCCAATTACAGTCTCAACAGCCAAGTCGGCAGGCAAACCCTTATACGAAGGCAACCCGCGATCAGCCACACGGCCATCGTGCAAATGCTCAAAACCGAGCGTGAATTTTGTGTCCTGCCCGGCAGCGATGGTAACCACCGGGTTGAAAGCGTAGCGCTCCAAATTCACTCCGCGGCGGAAACTATCCGCATTTTCGTACATGCCATTCAACCGAAACGCGAGCTTGTTGCTAAGCGGGCGATTGACATCCAAAGCGAGCCGCTTGTCGCCGAACTGTCCACCTTGAACCGCAATTTCACCGAACGGCGCAAAGACAGCTTCCTTGGTAACTCGGTTGATTACACCACCACCGCCGCCTCGCCCAAACGCCATTGCGTTAGACCCTTTCAGTGCTTCCACGCGCTCCAGATTGTAGAGATCGCGATAATATTGCACGTCATCGCGCACACCATTTACAAAGAAATCCGCCGAAGAATTATTGCCCCGAATCACAACCTGATCGCGATTATTTTCCCCTTGATGCACCGCAATTCCCGGAACAAATCGAACCGCGTCGCCCATGCTCATCATCATCTGGTCGCGGATTGCTTCTTTGGTCACAAAGGTGATCGATTGTGGCAGGTCCAGAGGTTTGGTTGGCGTGCGTGTTGCACTGCCTGTGGATTCCACCTGATAGCCGGATTCTGTGATTGTGATGGTGTCACGGTGCTGTGTAATTTCCAGAACGCAGTCCCTGGTCCCGCCGCTATTTTCGTTGAAAACAACAGAATCGGACCAATGCTTAAATCCATCGGAATCAATGGACATGGTGTAGGTTCCATAGGCCAAAGGAAGCGAGAATTCACCCTTCTCATTGGCGGTGGAAGTACTACTTATTCCGGAAGCAGAAACGACTTTAACGCGTGCGCCGGAAATTCCAGCGCCGGCCGGATCAATAACGCGTCCAATAAATTGCGCTGTGTTTGACTGCGCGGGTAACTGACAAAGCACAAGGGCAGTAATGAAGGCATGGCGCAGCAGCGCCGGAATATATTCCACGACAATTTCTCCTAAAATAGAGGCCCGCGAACCCGCTAAAATAGAAGGATCACTGGCCGGAACCCGGCTTTGGATGATAGTTTGCGGCGGACGACTCTGACAGGAAAGCCGCCGCAGATTTATGCAACTCAGTTGCAGTAGTGTTCTTTTTCAATATACGATCTTTTCGGTCTTCGATGCAAGTAAAACTTGCATCTATTGCGTCGAAATAACTTTTTGTCGAAAATCAGCCTCATCTCGCATATGCAACTGAGTACAGTAGTAGATAAATGCAGAAACCGGTATTGCCGCTGGCGCATTGCCAACTGCGTAGAAGCGTATATTGCCAACTCAGTTTCCGACGGGGTCAAGTCGAAAACGGCGGTCGCGCTCCCGGTGGGGCCTAAACGGGTTCCAACGGTGGTGCATATTGGAGCGGTTGCTAGAAACATTTCACTTGTGTGTCCCCGCATTGATCGCGGTGCCATTGTGGCAGGAAGTGCATGTGCTTTCTCCTGGGCGCCGTCAGGCGTGGGTCGGCACCATTTTCATCTGCTTGAACTATTGGTTGAATTAAGAATACAGTTAGGGTGACTATCGAGAAACGCAACGCGTTGCGTTTCGAGTGGCGTCCTTAATGTTCTTAACTGTGTTTTTACTCATACTTAGTAAGCCCGTTCGCGCCGCTTCACGTAATGTTAAGAGGTAAGACTTTGGATCAACAAAAACAGCATGCGTTTTTTAGCTGGGCCGTGATGGGCGCCCTTGTTTTGTTGTGTACAATTTTGGCGGGGCTGCAATATAAATGGACCGGTGAAGTGAGCCGTGCAGAACGCGACCGCCTGGTGAGTACGCTCAAGGCAAGCCTGAACCGTCTAAGTATTGATTTCAATGGCGATCTGGAAACCGCCGCTGTTGGTCTTGTCCCTGTCGGTCCGGGACGGGATATGCCGGTTACCGAAGACGATTATCTTGCCCAATACAGCGATTGGAAGCGAACAGGCAAGCATGATCAAATCTTTAGCCGCATTGTTGTTGCAACACCAGTCAAAGGACTGCTCACTCTTCGGCAACTCGATCCGCTAAAAGAAGAATTTGTTTCCATACTCTGGCCGGAAGAATGGGCGAAGCTTGAATCCCGTCTTCTGAGCCGCTTGAATGGACGGCCATCGGACGGACGCGTTGAAGGTGGCGGCTTGGCTGGCCTCGATTCGACTGTGCTCGATATTCCACGATTTACGCACTCTGAACTCGACGGTCCGCGTGCACGATTTAGCCCCAGTGCCGACGATCACCATGAAACCAGTTGGCTGCTGCTTGAAGTAAACACTGCTTATGTTCGCGGCACAATGCTACCGGAACTTGTCCAACGCCATTTAGGGAACAACGGCATTGTCGACTATCGTGTGCAAGTCAATTCACGCGCGGTGCCCCAGAAATTGATCTTCACATCAGACGATGAAAAGACTAGTCAAATCGGTAGTTCGGCTGACGCTTCGGTTGGCCTGTTTGACGTTCCATTCGAACGTCTGATGCGCCGCGGACAGGGTGGCCGCAAAGGCGGAAAAGGTGGAGGCGGAAAACGGCCGACCGGAGGCTCCATGGCGGAAACCGAACCGGGACAAGGGCGCTGGCTTTTACAAGTGCAGCATCGCGCCGGTTCCGTTGATGCTTTGGTGCGAAACTCCCGCCTGAGGAACCTTGGTGTTGCCGGCCTTATTCTGCTGTTGATGCTGGCCACAGTGGCCGCACTAATGCGCTTTACCAAGCGCTCTCAACAGCTTGCGGAATTGCAGATGGATTTTGTTGCTGGCGTTTCTCATGAACTGCGCACTCCGTTGACTGTAATTCGCACCGCGGCATACAATTTGCGAGGCAAAGTGGCGGCCAATCCTGCGCAGGTGGAACGCTATGGCAACCTGATTGAAAGCGAGAGCGAAAAGCTAACTGGCATTGTAGAAGATATTCTACGCTTCGCCAGCACGCGCGCCGGCAAAATAATTCAGGAACGGGAATCGCTGGCGGTGGACAAAGTAATTGAGGAAAGCGTTGAGGCCAGCAAGTCGGCGTTGGGTAACCGTTGTGCTTTGGAAACAACCATTGAGTCCGGTTTACCTAGAGTAATGGGCGATAGTTCTGCATTGCGCCATGTGGTGCAGAATCTATTGTCGAATGCAGCCAAGTATGGAACCGAGGGCAGTGATTGGATTGGCATATCCGCAGTACACAATGCAGGCGCGGTGGAAATCCGCGTTTGTGATCGTGGCACCGGTATTCCGGAAGAGGAGCAAGGCCATATCTTTGAGCCGTTTTACCGTGGCCGGCGCGCGGTTCAGGAGCAGATTCATGGCACCGGGCTTGGTTTAAGCCTGGTTAAGAAAATCGTAGAAGCACACGGTGGAACCATCACCGTTGCGAGCGAAGCAAGTAAAGGGACACAATTTCTGGTGCGCATCCCGGTGGCACCAATCGAGCATCAAAATGAGTTTTCGAATTCTGTTGGTTGAAGACGAGCCTGGCCTTGTCCTGACACTTTCCGATCTTTTGTCCGAAGAAGGCTACACGGTAGAAACCGCCACCGATGGGGTCACCGGTTTGGCCATGGCCTTGAAGGGTAACTTCGATGCCATGGTGCTGGACGTAATGCTACCCAAAAAGAACGGCTTTGAAGTGTGCCGCGAACTGCGCCAGCAAGGCAAGGATTTGGCTGTATTGCTGCTCACCGCCAAGACGCAAATCGTGGATCGCGTGGTGGGTCTAAAACTCGGAGCCGATGATTACCTCACCAAGCCGTTCGATCCTGCCGAACTGCTCGCTCGCGTTGAAGCACTTTTGCGGCGTGTCAAGAAAGGCGGCAGCCTCCCGGTTGGCAGTTTTCAATTCTCCGATGTGGAGGCCGACTTCGATGCCGGGCAAGTCAAGAAGGCTGGTATGTCAATCAATCTTGCGGCCAAGGAGCTTCAGCTATTGCGCTACCTGATCGACCACCGCGGTAACGTGGTGCCTCGGGAAGAATTGCTGGAGCGGGTGTGGGAATATCAGTCCACGGTTTCCTCAAGAACGATTGATGTGCACGTGGCATGGTTGCGTCAGAAGCTCGAAGATAATCCGCAGTCCCCACGCCATATTCACACTGTGCGGGGCGTAGGGTATCGTTTTTCGGCTTGATCATCCGCCACTGGCAAACCCCGGATAGAGCGCCATTCCGCCATCGATCAGAATGCTGGCACCAGTAATATAATCGGCCATGTCGGATGCTAGAAAAACCGCCGCGCGGCCAATCTCCTCGGGCTCTCCGATGCGCTCGTATGGCACCAGCGTCATCAAATCTGCGTAAGCTTCGGGTGTGTTCCACGCTGCAGTATTGATGGGTGTGCGAATGGCACCGGGGCAAATACTATTCACACGAATTCGTTGCGGGGCCAACTCCTGCGCGATGCTCTTCATCATCAACATCACTCCGCCTTTCGATGCGGCATAGCTCACGTGTCCGCCCCAGGGGATAACTTCATGCACTGAACTGATACAGATAATTTTGCCCGCCGCGACAGAAATTTCTCTCACCACGCCACGGCGCTTATACTCGCGCACTGCCTCTCGTGCGCATAAAAACTGCCCGGTAAGATTCACGCTGATAACTTTGTTCCACTGATCAAGCGTCATTTGATCGAATGCCGCATCGATCTGCATGCCGGCGTTGTTGATCAAAATATCGATGGTGCCAAATTCGGCGTACATCTTCTGAAACATGGCCTGCACTTGCTCTTCGTTCGATACGTCGGCCATACAAGCGAACGCCTTATTGCCGCCTGCTGTGATGATATCCACCACTTCCTTGGCTGCATCTTCCCCGCGCACATAATTCACCACAACGTCGGCACCAGCTTTGCCCAGTTCGATTGCCGTTGCCCTGCCGATGCCGGAAATGGCACCGGTGACCAGTGCTTTTTGCCCCTTCAACAACTGCGGAAATGAACCAGGCGACGGAATGCGATCTGCCGAAAACTGGATGGGTTGATTGGACAAGAAGAGTTCTCCTTCAATGAAAATAACTCTTCTGACTATGCCATGAAGTTGCGCTATTGCACTAGAAACGGTTTGTTCATAATTGCCGTTGCGCCTTCGAGGCCGGGCACTTGAGCATAGTGCGCGGTACGCAACGCAGTTTTGATGTTGTAGACCACATTCGCCAGAGGGACAGTTGCGGATTTCTTCAGTTCGCTCAACA
>JBBRJC010000176.1:0-7376 GCA_038220135.1 Bryobacterales bacterium
GGGTCAAGCAGTTTGTGACGATCGTTGAAGCGGCGGCCAGCTTCAAGGCGCAACTGGCCACAAGCTTTAAACACAGTCTCTTCCGGGCGATGTCCTTCCGGTTCCCCGCCCCAGGAAGCGAGCATCAGGAAGTCTTCTTCGGTTGCACCGGTTCTTTCGCGAACTTGCGCCATCTCGGCTGGGAAGTCACGTTCCAGACGTTTGGCATCATCAAATACCCGCAGACCAAGTTGCTGGCCAAACGACTTCAAATCGTCACGTTCTTTACGCGATAGCTGACCGGTTTTCGGTGTGATAATCGCAACTAACGGAAGGTCGCCAGTATAGAGATTGCTTTCCAGCGTGAACAGATCGTTCACCTGATAAAACGGCGGCAAGCGCATGTCAGGCTTGTCAATACCATAACAGCTCATTGCCTGCGCGTGCGTAATGCGAGGGAACGGCGCAGTGATGGTGAAGCCGGCTTCGCGAAATACGCGGATCAAAAGCGGCTCAATCACGGCGAAAATTTGATCCTGCTGCGGGAAGCTCATCTCCAAATCGATTTGGGTAAACTCAGGTTGACGATCAGCACGCAAATCTTCGTCACGGAAACAGCGCACAATTTGGAAATACTTTTCGTAGCCGGCAATCATCAACAATTGCTTGAAAATTTGTGGCGACTGCGGCAGAGCGTAAAACTGACCGGGATTGATACGGCTGGGCACAAGAAAGTCGCGAGCACCTTCGGGCGTGGACTTGGTCATGAAAGGCGTCTCAATTTCGAGAAAGCCCATGCGGTAAAGCTCTTCACGAACACCGAACGACAATTTCGAGCGCAGAATCATGTTCTTCTGCACAGACGGACGGCGCAAATCAATGTAGCGGTATTTCAGCCGCGCATCTTCGTTGACGTTGTCCATATCGTCCATCGGAAATGGAGGAGTGCGGCTTTCGTTTAGGATCCAGATTTTGTCGACAAAGATTTCCACTTCACCGCTTGGGATGGCGGGGTTGATCGTGTCAGGCGTGCGCAGTTTCACCTTGCCTTCAACAGCAACGACAAATTCTGATCGCAACAGTTCAGCCTTTGAATGAACGGCGGGATCGATGTCAGCTTCAAACACCAGTTGTGTGATTCCGTCACGATCACGGAGATGGATGAAGATGATTCCCCCAAGATCGCGACGGCGATGCACCCAGCCCATCAGCAGCGCGCGATTTTCCGCATCGGCTGCGCGTAAGGTGCCGCAACTATGGGTGCGGCGAAGATCTCCAAGAAAGTCGAGTGGTACTTGTTCAGCCATGATTAGTTATTCGATGTGGTCAAGGCTTCGACGAGTTCGGCGCGGGTCAAATTGCGCTGCTCGCCGGAGGCCATATTCTTCAAGGCATAGTTGCCTTGCGTTATTTCATTGTCGCCCAGAATCACCGTGTGGCGCGCGCCGGCTTTGTTGGCCAATTCCATCAGGCGTTTCAATTTGCCTTCGCCAACTTCAACGGAAATGCCTTTGCGCCGCAGTTCCATTGCCAGAATACCGGCATGCCGAAGCGCCGCACCGCCCATCGGTGCTATGTATAAATCGAGCGTTGGTGCTGTAACATTCGGCACGGTCTCTTCCACAATCATCACCAGGCGATCTTCCCCAATTGAGAATCCCATGCCGGGTGATGCGATTTTCGATCCAAGCGATTCGGCCAAGCCGTCATAACGGCCGCCTCCCATTACGGAGCTTTGCGCGCCCAGGGAACCATGGACAATTTCAAAAGTGGTGCGCGTGTAATAGTCGAGGCCGCGAACCAGGCGCGGACGCACTTCGTAGGTGATGCCACGGTCATCCAGAAATTCGCGGACCGCTTTAAAGTGGGCGGTGCAGTTCGCACATAAGTGATCGAGAATGGACGGTAATTTTTCGATGTACGGCTGGTCGGCAGGCACTTTGCAATCAAGCACACGCAACGGGTTGGTAACCGCGCGGCGTTGACAGTTCTCACACAGATGCTCTTTGATGCCTGCAATTTGTTCGCTCAACGCAGCGTTGAAGCCGGGGCGGCAATCCTTACAACCCACCGAGTTGATGATCAGGTGCAGATTTTCAACACCACATTGGGTGAGGATTTCGACAACCATTTCGATCACTTCAGCATCAGTCGCCGGCGTTTCAGAACCAATAACTTCGGCACCGATTTGAAAAAACTGGCGATAGCGGCCCTTCTGCGGACGCTCGCGGCGGAACATCGGGCCAATGTAGTACAGCTTTTTCGGCCCGGGAATCTGATCCATGCGATGTTCAATAAACGCACGAATCACCGAAGCCGTATTTTCCGGACGCAACGTGATGGAGGTGCCATCGCGATCTTCCCATGTATACATTTCCTTGGAAACAATGTCGGTTTCCTCGCCCACACCACGGGCGAACAAAGCAGTTTCCTCGAAAATTGGAGTGCGGATTTCCTGGTAGTTATAGGCAGTAAAAACGCGACGCGCCACTGCTTCAACCCGGTTCCAGGTTGCCGAAGCAGGCGGTAAAATGTCGCGGGTCCCTTTAATTGCGCGGATCAATCAGATATTCCTTGAGGTACAAGTGCGCCAATTCCACGTAGTGATCCGCGTTCAAACGAAACCGCTCTTTTTCATCCGGAGTTACTTCGCGGCGCACCTTGGCAGGCACACCCATAGCCAGCGAACCGTCTGGAATTTCCATCCCTTCAGGCACCAGAGCACCCGCTGCAATGACGCAATCAGCGCCGATTATGGCACCGTTTAAGACGATTGCGCCAATCCCGATCAATGTTCCGTTGCCGATTGTGCAGCCATGCAGGACTACGGAATGGCCGACAGTCACCCGATTGCCAATTTTGAGCGGAAAGCCCTCGTCGGCATGCAGAACGGAGTTGTCCTGAATGTTCGATTCATGGCCGATGGTGATGGGGCTTACGTCGCCGCGCACGGTAGCGTTGCACCAAATGGATGCAGCTTCGCCAAGAGTCACGTCTCCGATGACTTGGGCACTGGGATCGATATAGGCGGAGGATGCGAGACTTGGGAGCACACCACGAAATGGGCGAATCATAGTTGTATTTGTAACTACTTATGGTATCACGGCAGGCTTAGCCAGCTGATTGCCATGGATCGAGCAGACCGGCACTGGTTTGCTTGAAGTGCTTGATGTTGCGCGTGGCGATTTTGAAATCGTGCCGAATGGCGGTGGCTGCAAGCAGTCCGTCGATGGCCGGGAGCTGGATGCCGTTTTCTTCAGACCGGGCAGTTATTCGGCCCCAAATTTCAGCAGTATCCTGATCCACACCCACAAGCCGGCTCTTGAAAATCCGCTGGAGCTTATCTATCCACGCCGATAGCGTCACTTTTTTCTTGCCGTCCGGCAGACGTTCTATCCCTTTCGTGATTTCACCTAGTGTGAGCACGCTAATGAACAGGTCGTCGTTTGGAATAGCGTCCATGAACGCCCGAACATTGGCATCGGAGTCAGGCTTGCGTACTTCGCTGAGTACGCAAGTATCAAGCAGAATTTTCATCGCTGGTTACAGCTCCACTTCGCGCATGACGCTTTGGTCACGCTCAAATTCCAACCCTTCAAAAGACTCGCCCGACATCAGGAAGTCTTTGAAAGAAGGAGCTTTAGAGGTAAGCTTGCCGTAGTCAACCGCTGAAACCACAACCACAGCATCCACCCCCCGGCGGCTGACATGCTGTGGCCCGGCGTGAAGCGCTTTTTCCACTACTTCACTAAATCGATTTTTTGCGTCCATTAGTTGCCACATTTTCAACCTCCAAGCTAGTCTGTCTAGCTGATGCAAGCTTACCTTAATATTTGGAAGTTGTCAATAGAATTGTTTTTCTCATTTAGTAACAAGCAGCCCATCCATCTCCACCCAACTGCGCCATGCATCGGCTAACGCACGAACGTAATCCTCCTCCAACTGAAACAGATTTCGTTGAGCCATAAGGAGTTGAGTATAAGCACCTGACATTGCTTTGTAGTTGCTCTGATACATTTCCAGCGCCTGTCGAGCCTTGGGCAGCATCTCGTCGCGCACCAACTGAACCGTGAGCCGGGCGTCTTGATGTTCCTTCACCACCGATGCTATGCGCGATTCCAAATCGATTTTCAAGCGGCTTACTCCAAGCCGTGCGCGGTCACGCTCAGCTGCGGCGGCAACAATATTACCTTGATTCCGATTGAAGAGGGGTACTTCCACGCCGACATCGAGGAAAGTTTCCTTTCCAACCGGCTTGTTGTTCAAGTCCAGCAATTCCCGGTTATATCGAATGCCGCTGCGCACTCTCAAATCGGGAATGCGCGAAGCTTTCTCTCGCGCTAGCAAGCCTTCTGACCGGGTCATTTCGGCGAGCGCCTCAGTAATTTGCGGATTATCCAGCTGAATGCGCTTGGCAATAGATTCAGCGTCAAACGAGGGCAACGTTTCCAAACTACCTTCCAGAACAGGTGTGGGTGTAGATGGCAGTCCGGAAATCGCCGCCAGTTGACGCCAGGTGCGGGCCACGCCAGTTTGTGCCATGGATGCTGCGAGAAACGCTTTTTGCGATTCCACCTGCGCGGACAAAAGATCGGGCTGATCCAGAATTCCGACATTCACCAACTGCGCGGCGGTAGTGGCGGATTCTTTTGCCGTAGCTAGCAACCGTGTCCGAAGATCAACCATCTTCCGTTCGGCGAGCGCTTGATAGAACAGCATACGAACAGTGCGCTGCAGCACGAGTAATTCCGCTTTGCCATTGGCTTTAGAGACATCCACGCCGGCACCGGCAATTCGCTTTTCAATGCCAATCTTGCCGCCGGTCACAACGCGTTGCTCAAAAAACACGCCCCATTCACCGTAACGAATCACAGGGCCACCCGCCACTTCATCAGCTGCTAATCCGATGGTTGGATTTGGATAATAGCCAGCCTGCTTGCGCATCCCTTCCGCTGCACGAATCCCAGCTTCTGATTGCGCAATGGCCGGGTGTGCCTTTAGAGCAAGCCGCTCCAAATCTTCCAGCTTGTAACTTTGCGCTGTAGCCAGCACGGGTAATAGCAATACCAATAGGAAAAGGTGTCTCATTTCTTCACCTCGCCATGCATATGTTCATGCCCTGCCGGAGCAACTATTTTGATCTTTCGCGGCTCCTTTTTCAGACGTTCAATCTCATCAAATTGAGCCGGCGTCAACACACGAATCATCGTCATCATCCCCATCATTGCCGCCGACCATCCGGCACGCAAACCATGCGTTTCGGGCTTTTCGTAAAGCTCGTCCATCGGCATCCACATATCCTGGGGATAGCCTGGAATACCAGCCTGCCGCTTATCGACATGCAATGGACCAACCATCGGCACCATCTGGTTCATCATGTGATGAGGCAAATGGCAATGCAGCATCCAGTCGCCCAAATGCTTGGCTTCAAACTCAATATCGCGGGCCTGCGCGACGCCCAGAAGCACGGTATTCTCTTCAAACCAGGTGTGTGGCGGTTTGCGGCCGGCTTCGGTTCCGGTAACGGTGAACTGATGGCCATGCATATGCATCGGGTGGTGATCCATGCCGAGATTGACCATACGAATCCTCACACGCTCTCCCTGCTTGACAAGCATCGGCATGCAATCTGGACCGGAGCGGCCATTAAAGGTGAGCCAGTTAAACTCCATGGCGAGGCTGTTGGGCACGGTGTTGTTCGGCAGAATCATCCACTCCTGGACAATGAGGCCGAAGTCGCGATCCACTTTGGGTTGATACGGAAGGCGGGGATGAATGATCATCAGGCCGATCATGCCCATCATTTCCTGCATGGCAAAATGCGAATGATAGAAAAACGTCCCATGCTGATGGAGCGTGAATTCGTAGGTGTACTTTGCGCTCGGTTGAAGCGGATCCATACCCAGGCCCACGCTACCTTCCATCGCCATTGGCGCTTCAATACCATGCCAGTGAATAGCGGTCAATTCTGGCAATTGGTTTTCAAAGATGATACGAACACGGTCGCCTTCCTGCACCTCAATGGTGGGGCCAGGCACGGAATTGTTGAACCCCCAGGCATCCACAACGCGGCCAGGAAGGAAGAAAGTTCGCACCACTTCGGCTGTGAGATGAAATTCCTTGACGCCGTCTACTAAACGGAAAGGAAGCTTGTCGATATCGGGAGTGACAACGGGAACAAACGCGCTTGTTTCGCCATCAGTCCGGGGAAGAGCCCAGGCTAAAGCACTGGAAGAAAAAGTACGGCCAAAAAAGCCGCGGCGGTTGGAAATCATGAGACTTCCCTCCTTTAAATTTTTCGTTAGTGAATTGGTGCGGTGGGCAGCGAATCAGATCCGGAAAACGGTGCTTCGCAGCAAAGGAGGAGAAATGATAAAAGTTATGAGGACAGGGGCAGGCACAAACGTTGCAGTTGCAAGCGCGGGGATTACGATCTCTGGAACTGATGAGTTGAACTGCATGGGCACAGCCGTTTGCGAAAGCTGTGGACTGGCTTCGTCGGTCTGGATCAAAACTTTGTGGCAGTGAATAACGTGCGGAATGCAGTCAATTTCGCAGGCAACGGCCCCGACGCTGCTTAGCAACAAAACCAAAGCCAAAAGTGCGAGGCGAGCGGGCATCTGCTCTTATTCTATCGCACAAGCCGTATGATAGACGCTATGGGCAAAGGGCGGCTGGAAGCGTTTAGCGATGGAGTGATTGCGATCATAATCACGATCATGGTGTTGGAATTGAAAGTGCCGCGCGGGGCGGAGTGGTCCGCACTGCAGCCGCTGTATCCGCTTTTGTTGAGCTATGTGCTGAGTTTTGTGAATGTGGGAATTTATTGGAACAACCACCACCATATGCTGCATGCCGTTACCAAAGTAGACGGCTGCGTTTTGTGGGCGAATATGCATTTGCTGTTTTGGCTATCTGTGATTCCATTTGTGACGGCGTGGATGGGTGAGAACCACTTTGCAACCCTGCATGTGGCAGTTTACGGTGGAGTGCTTTGGATGTGTGGATTGGCCTATTTCATACTATCGAAGATGTTGATGCGCCATCATGAGAAGAATTCAAAATTAGCTCGGGCCGTGGGCAAGGGGTACAAGGAAATTCTGTCTCTGGTGCTTTATACAGCGGCTGTGCCTCTGGCGTTTGTGAATTCGTGGATCGCTTGCGGGCTTTATGTGGCGGTGGCCATCATGTGGTTTTTGCCAGACCGGCGAATTGAAAATGTGATGGCGGAGTGAAAACAGATGCGAACATTGCTTATCCTTGCGGCACTGACTGTCATTGATGGCAGTGCCCAGACACCGCAGTCACCGCAAAGCGTTGCCGTTTTCGAAGTACCGAAAAGCGAATCCACATTATTTGTCAACCCTATATTCATTCTCACTTTCCAGGAACACACT
>JBBRJC010000177.1:0-7374 GCA_038220135.1 Bryobacterales bacterium
TTGGTTTTGAGGGCACAACCAAACCGGGAGCCGCTACAGCGCACAAACGGGCTGCTGTATCAGGTACGGCACCTGTGGCTAATGATGCGGTGATAACGGCGACCATCCGTCAGAAACTGGCGAAGTCGAAAATAGGCAAGAACGGATTCACATTCAAGGTGAGCGGGGGAATCGTCACGTGGGAAGGTAAGACCGACGTGGTACAGCACAAGGGTTCAGCTACACGGATGGCCAATACCGCCGGGGCCCGTGCGGTAATCAACAATATCAAAATTAGCGAGGCAGCCAAGGCCAAAGCAGCGCAAAATTTAGCTTCGGGACGACGGCGTGCGCAGGTTACGCGCGGGGAGTCCCGGACTGCGGTGCGGTAATTTTCACGGGCGTAGTTTCTACGCGCAAACCTTCCTTGGCGACTTGCCATTCATAGATTGCACCATTTGTTGCGGCGCTAGTTTTGGCTAGCACTTCACGAAGCTTCACTGCGGCTTCAGGGGATCGCGCCAGAAGCATAAAGAAGCCACCACCACCGGCACCTGCGAGCTTGGCTCCGGCGACGTATGGACGCACCTTTTCCAGTATCGAATTGATGGGAGCGTTGGTGACGTTGGGATCGAGAAGCTGGTAAAGCTCCCAGTGACGGTCAAGCAGTTGCCCCAAGTAATCCCACTCGCCATGTTCCAATGCGTAGCCCATTTCCATGGCCAGCGTTTTGATGCTGTGTAGCACTTGAATGGTATGGGTTTCACGGGCAAGATACGAACCTACAATTTGCTGAAGCAGGTTTTTAGCGATGCGGCGGATACCGGTGAAATAGAGAAGCATGCGGCCTTCCAGTTCCGCCTGCCTTTCTTCGGTGAGTTGCAACGGTTGAACGCGTAGACGCTGTCTGCGGCCGGGACCGGAAAGCACAAGCTTGGCACCGGGGAAGATACCGCCGGCCTGATCCTGCCAACCACCACCGGTGGTCATCATTTGTTCCAACTTTAATACTTTGTCGCTTAGTGTCTGGTCGGTCTCCGCTACACCAAACATTTCCGATAGCGCTTTCAGCAAAGTAGCGGCGAGGATGCTGCTGGTTCCCAGGCCCGAGCCGAGCGGCAGGTTCACCGAGCTAATTACTTCCAGACCCCCACCCATTTCATTGAGTACGGCTGGGAGATCTGCATCGCGGCGGAAGAGGCCGGTCATCTGCAGCGCCGTTTTGTGAATCGCAAAGGGATCACCGGGCGGCGGGGTTAGCAGGATGGAAGCGCAGTCGGTTACGTCCATGCTCTGCGCGGCGTCGGTGGAAACAAGGCGGATGATACGCTGAGGCAGGCGGCGAAGGGTGGCGTTTATAGGGTATTCACCATTCAAACGGACGGCAATGTTGAGCACGGTGCCACCCCAATCGAGACAGAAAGGTGGCGTGTCGGACCAGCCACCGCCGAGGTCGATTCGGCCTGGGGCGCGAACTGTTACAGTGTCGAATTTATAGTGCCGGCCATAGAGAGAGTCTGCGGCTTCTGAAACGTAAATGGCATCGCTGACTAAGCGAAATGCCGATTGACGGGCTTCTTCAGCTTGCTGGCCGAGGCCCGCTTGACTGAAGAATTGGCTGGCCAGGAAAGAGCGGCTGGCGGCGGTGGTGGGCTCAGTGGATCGGGAACGTTCAGCATGTTGCAGCAGCGTGGTACCGACTTCGGCCAATGGCGTGATTCCGGGGGCATAGGCCAGCAGGGTGCGAACATCAACACCAGTAAGTGCTAGTTGTGTCGCGGTGCTTTGCCAGTTACGTTGAAGGCGGCGGGAGTTGGCGGCTACAATGCGGCTACTATCGGCCCATTGCGAACTGCTGGCCAGGGAAAGGCGTGGAAGGTTGCGCCAGCGGCCGGCAGAAAAAGTGTTGGCTGTGCGCATCATCCAACGGGCGCAGGCCCAGGCATCTTCTACCGTTGAGACCGGAAAAAGTTGGGCGTTCCAAAGCGTCCATTGATCGGACGCAAGGCCGGGCCACACTTCCGATAATTCCAGACCGAGGTTTTCCAATTCGTCGATAATGGGGCGCCCGAACCAGGTTGCTTTCCAGGTGCTGACGGAGACCTTCGGATCGTCGGTAACACCATAGACGCGAATCATCGTTGATTCTTTCGCCTCAGGCATGGAGATGGGCACCTGATGGATTACAGTGTCTTCCGGGATTTCAATGGAACCGGCAATGCCGTCAAGACCATGAACCACGGAGCCCCGAGCGATACGGACTGGCCAGGAGAGATTGCATTCGATAGCCATTGCACCGACGCCGATTTCGCCACCGGCAGAGAGCACACTATCGATGACTACGCCGGCGGAACGAAGTCCGGGCTGATTAATTTGGCCGAGGCGCTGTTGCACCGCATATTGCTGGCTGAACTCGGTTTCTTCCGTCATGATTTTGCGGAAGAGCGTGGTGGTGCCAACGTGGGTAAAGCTTCCGCCAACGGTGGAGCACCAGAACGGAATTTTATGGAGTAAAGTGGCGATGCGGTTGAGTACGATGCCATCTTCAGGACCGGGCAACCACTGGCCGGTGAGGATACCTGTAACGTGCTGGTAGATGTCGATTACCGGCGGAGTGGAATCTTCATATTCCTGTTCAATCAGACTGCGCGTGAGACGCAGCGTATCGTCGGGGCCTTCGATGATTCCGGCAATTGTAGTGAGCTTGGCAGCAGCCTCTGGGGAGAACGCAAGCAGACCGGTATCAACAGCAACACAATCGCCTTCGTAAAGACCGCCGGCTTTTGCGATCTCATTCACCGAAGCTTTTTGGAGGAACGAATAGACGCGGCCCTCATCATCGGCAATATACACGCCATGTTGAGTTCCCACTTCTGCTGGTTGCAACATGCCTACACCGCAGACACCGGGCTTGGTCCAATCGAGCAAAGCGGAATCGAACGTGAGCAGGGCGTCGCCTGAAGTTACGAGCAAGCCCGAAGGGAGTTTGGCGGCCCATGCGGTGGAGAGCAGCAGCATTTCATCGAACAGCGTGCTAACGTCGCCCCATGGGGTTTTCACGGGCAGTGCAGTGAACAATTTTCCAGCAAGCGAATATTGAGGAAGACGACGGGAATCGCCGCCACTGTGAATTAGCAGAACCCGTTGACGGCTCCACCAACCTTCCAGGTGCAGACCAACGATTTCGGTTTGGCGACGGAAGAGGGTTTTGCGGGCCAACTCACCGAGGGCCTGGATGGTGGCGCCACCACTGCCGATACGATGATCCTTCCAATCGGGGATCACCATATACTCAACATCAGATGGAATTTTACCTAGCTCGCGACGGCGGTGGATTTCGAATTCATAGCGTTCGGCTTGCCGTGCGGAACTGGCCGTAACAATAACGGCGGTCCACCAGGGTTGGGCAGTTGGAGAAGCGGTAACGCGCTCGGCATACATTTCGCGAGAACGCTGGACAATTTCAGCCAGCTCTTCACCGAGGGGAACGCGTTGACTCGGCTTCATTTTAGAGGCCCATGATGTGGAAGCCGGCGTCGACGTAAATGACATTTCCTGTTACACCGCGGCCCAGGTCGCTGGCGAGGAAAACAGCAGTGTCGCCCACTTCGGCCGGGTCTGTGGTGCGCTTCAGCGGAGCGTGGGCGGCAACTTTATCGAGCACGGTTGAGAAGTCTCGAATGCCTCGGGCTGATGTAGTCTTAATGGGGCCGGCGGAGATGGCGTTGACGCGAATATTTTGTGCGCCAAGATCATTAGCCAGGTAACGGACCGAAGCTTCAAGCGATGCTTTCGCCACGCCCATAACATTGTAGTTTGTGACAACGCGGACGGCACCAAGATAGCTGAGCGTCATGATGGACCCGCCATTGGTTATAAGCGGGAGCAGGGCGCGGCTGACGGCGACAAGCGAGTAGGCACTTATGTTTTGAGCAAGGAGAAAGCCGTCGCGCGAGGTTTCAACGAACGGTTTGCTGAGATCTTCGCGGTTGGCAAAAGCAATGGAGTGGACGATAGTGTCTAGCGTGACACCATCGGCTTTTAATTCTTCGGCCAGCTTGGCAATCTCTTCATCGGAACTGACGTCGCAGTTGTAGCACTTGGTTGCGCCGACTTCGGCACCCAGTTCTTCAGCGGTTTTTTGGAAGCGCTCGCCTTGGTAGGTGAGCAGCAACTTTGCCCCTTCGCGCGACATCGATTGCGCGATTGCGTAGGCGATGCTCCACTTGTTTGCCAAGCCAAGGATGATGGCTGTCTTGCCTTCGAGAAGTTTAGACATGAACCGACTATTCTACCAATCGGGGAGTGGGTTGGTGTTATGGAGGGTTGCAATCAAAAGTTGATCAAGAAATGTTTTCTTTATGTTTCAATAAGTTACGGTCTTAAATGGCTGAAAAATCGGCTAAGAATCAAAACCCGATCAAATTATTTAGAGACGGACCAACAGGCTACGCCCAGACTGGAACATAGGCTGACTGCGGTTTTTCGGGATCGGCGGAACGGATCAAGTCTCTTTTCAGCGCCTGCTTGATAACCTGAGAGACTTGGGCTGCGTTTTTCTCCTCAATCCCGAAACGCTCTCGTAACGTACTGTTCTTCATCCGGCTACCACTGACAAATTTCAGTACCGCATGCTGATAGCAAGCCCGTATGCGTTCGTCTGTTGTCATCGCGGCAAAGCGGCGCGGCGAATAGAGCAATACACGAGTGGCGCTGGATTCTACCCGAAAATCAGGCGGAGGAAGCTGGAAAAGTTCCACCGCCGTCACTACTTTATCAATGCCCGTACCCTGTTCCTCGCAGATCCGCATTCGCCTCATCAACGCTGCAAGCGCTTCATTCCTGGACCGCGGTGCCGAATCGATAAAACGGTCTGGATTGATTAGTGGCACGCCTGGATTGGTGATCTCTATCCGATCTTTGAACAGTTCGATCAGCGGCCCTGCTCCAGTGATGGTCATATCCTGATGGATGAGTGCATTGGCCACAAGCTCGCGAATTGCAACAACTGGAAACAGCGGCGTTTCCTTTCGCAATGCATTATCAATGTGCTCATTGCGAGGCAGCAGGCCGTCAATGTATCCGATCAACCCTTCGAATCCGCTGGCATATCCGCGTTGCCCATCCTGGCGGTGGGTGACCGTATCGGCTCGACTGTTTCCATCATAGGCCACGAAACGCACGCCCTTTCGGGCAATGCGCGGATCAAAGGCATCCAACCGTTTTGCAAAGAGAATGGCCCCGAGATTTGTAATATCCCAATGGTTGCCCACATCTTGGGTGATTAGCCGCTCCTGTGCAAGTCGCGAAAGAATCCCCTGATTGTTGGTTGGCAAAGATTGGCCGATGAGGTCGAAATAGCTTGAACAATCGAGCTTTGTGAATACCTCATCATCGGTAAGGAACTGCGCAGCAGTGCCGCTCTCCCAAACGTAGGGGCGAAGTTTATCCCAAAGAGCGCGAAGGCGTTCGGGATAATCTGAAAGGCGCGGTGTTGCACTGCCGATACGAACGTAGGCTGTACCATCAAATTCAACTGGACTGATGGTTGCTGCCGGAATTTCAAGCAGGACCAGTCGGCCTTCCGGGTGTTCAACGATTTTGAAATCGAATGGCAGACTTGGATTCAATCGCTGAGCAAGCCAGAATTCGATCGGATGCTGCTGTGCTTTTGCAGTGGCCGGATCGAATGAGCTGCCCACAACAGTATGGTCGCCGTCGCGAACGCCCCAAAGAATGTAGCCAAAATGTTGATCGCAAAGTCGCGCCGCGTTGGAAAGGGCGGAGATGTATTTCCCGATTTTCTCCGGATCGGCATTGTTTTGTTTGAATTCGATCCATGGCTTCTCCGCTGAGGAGTTCCGAAGGTCTTCGATCAATGCTAAGGTGCGGTTGTCGCTCAAAAGATTAACTCTGCTCAGAACTCATGGCTTGGTTTTCATTCCAGATGAAGGCGTCGCATTCCCAACCTCAGATGTCCGCCGCCAACAAAGTAACTTTGTCCGTATTTATCGCATTGGCATGGGCTTACCGCCATTCTCTTTACTGCGTTGAGCGGCATCCATGAAGGCGAAAATTTCCAGAGTTTCATCGTTAGGCACGGGCAAGGCACCGGTGGCGAAGAACTGGACCAACTGCGTCAGCATCGGGTTGTAGCCGTGTTTATACTTAGGGCTTTGCAACATTGTCTTTTCGCGGAAAACCATTGCACCGTAATCGCCATAGGGGCGTAGGACGTTGACTACGCCGATTCGGCCATCTTTCCACTTGCCGGTGACAACGTCGTTATCAGACACAGTGCGAGTGACTTCAACGCAGCCTGGACCCATTAGCGCGTAAAGAATTTCGATGGGGTGAATTGCGTACCAGGAAAGATCGAGTTGGTGCGTTTTTTCAAGCGGGCCGGGGCCCCAGACGGTGATCGTTTTATTTTCAGGCGATTTCAAAGTGGGAATGAATTCGGCCCAGCGGAGGCTGGAGGCTGAGGTCCACGCAACCTTGGCGGCCTTGGCGATGCGGGCAATTTCGCGGGCATCGGCGAGTGTGGCGGCTAGCGGTTTGTCGATGAACACAGGCTTGCCGCACTTCACAGCTTCCTTGAACTGCGCGAGGTGTTTGCGGCCATCGAGACTTTCGAGAAGGATGCCGTCAACTTTGCTGCAGAGGTCGGAAATATTGGGTACGATTACGACACCGTACTTTTCACTGATCTCCTTTGCATAGCCTTCCACACGAGAGGCGCTGGATTCAATGTCCGGGCTTCCGCCTTTGTAGGCAGCGACCACTTTGGCACCGGCGATGTGGGTCGCCGATTTTTCATCGTTGAAAGCCTTGGTGAATACGCTAACGTGGGAGGTGTCAGTGCCGATGATGCCCAGACGGACATCCGCGCAATAAGCGGCGGCGGTGAAGCAGAATGGTAGAAGTGCAATTGCTCGCATGATGGGCATTGTATCGTGAACTCGAACAACAGCGTGGATCTTTCAACCCCATTGATGTATATAAAAGGCGTCGGCCCGCAGCGTGGCGCGATGCTGGAAGCCAAGGGATTAACAACCGTGGCGGACATGATTGTCTATGCGCCCTTTCGCTACGAAGACCGCAGCAATTTAAAGCCGATCGCAAAGCTGGCCCCGGGCGAGATGGCAACTGTGATTGTGGATGTGAGCAGTGCGCAACTACGCGGTTTTCAGAAAAAGAATCTTGGGATGTTTGAGGTGGACTTTCGCGACAACTCCGGGGTGAGATTGCGCGGCAAGTGGTTCCATGGTGGCTATCTGCAAAATGTGTTGGTGCCGGGGTTGCGTGTGGCAATTTTCGGCAAGGTGGAACTAGATAGTTATACGGGCGATTTGCTGATGATGCATCCCGAATTTGAGGTGCTCAGCGAAGATG